>NZ_JAYFUY010000080.1:0-32025 GCF_059933065.1 Blautia sp. HA3515
ACGAGACCCAAAGGTGGGAAAAAGGATATCCGCAAAGCGGCATCTCATGCCATTCATTATGGATATATTTATGATGGAGAGGAATTGGTAGATGAGGTTCTGGTGATGATCATGAAGGCACCCCGCACTTTTACAGGAGAGGATACTGTAGAGATCGATTGCCATGGCGGTGTGTATGCCATGAACAGGGTATTGGAAACAGTTTTGAAAAACGGAGCAAAGATCGCAGAGCCAGGCGAATTTACAAAACGGGCATTCTTAAACGGAAGGCTGGATCTGTCCCAGGCTGAGGCAGTGATGGATGTGATCCAGGCAAAGAATCAATCAGCTTTGAACTGCTCTATGAGCCAGCTGAAGGGTTCTGTAAAAAAAGTGATCACACAGATCCGCAGTGAGCTGATCTACCATATTGCATATATTGAATCTGCACTGGACGATCCGGAACATATCAGTTTGGATGGATATCCGGAGCAGCTTCTCAAAGTAGTAAAAACACAGGAAAAGAAGATGGATCATCTGATCGCAACAGCTTCAGATGGAAAAATGATCCGTGAGGGTATCCGTACAGTGATCCTTGGTAAGCCAAATGCAGGGAAATCTTCCATGCTGAATCTTCTGACAGGGGAAAACAGGGCTATTGTTACAGATATTGCAGGAACTACCAGAGATGTGCTGGAGGAGTATATTAATCTTCATGGAATCACCCTGAAAATGGCAGATACTGCAGGAATACGGCAGACAGAGGATGTGGTTGAAAAGATTGGCGTAGGAAAGGCAAAGGAGCTGGCAAAGGACGCGGACCTGATCCTGTATGTGGTAGATTCATCTACGCCTCTTGATGAAAATGATCATGAGATCATGAAGATGCTGGAAGGAAAAAAAGCCATTGTGCTTTATAATAAAACAGATCTGGATCCGGCTGTTACAACAGAAGATATTAGGACATTGGTTTCACATCCTGTAATTCCGGTTTCGGCTAAAGAAGAGACTGGGATAGGAGAACTGGAAGAACAGATCCGGAAGCTTTTCTTCCAGGGGGAAATCACTTTTAATGACCAGGTTTATATTACAAATGCAAGGCATAAGGAAGCCCTTACAGATGCACTGGAAAGCTTGAAAATGGTGGAACAAAGTATTCTTGATGATATGCCTGAAGACTTCTTTTCTATAGATCTTATGAGCGCTTATGAGAGCCTTGGAAGGATCATAGGAGAGTCGGTAGGCGAAGATCTGGTAAATGAGATATTCAGTAAATTCTGTATGGGAAAATAGGTAAAAGGAGCAGACAGCAAATGAAAAGAATAGAAGAAGATTTTGATATTGTTGTTGTAGGTGCAGGGCATGCAGGCTGTGAGGCAGCACTGGCAGGGGCACGCCTTGGACTTAATACCATTATGTTTACAGTCAGTGTGGAAAGTATTGCGCTTATGCCCTGTAATCCTAATATCGGCGGCAGTTCCAAGGGACATCTGGTAAGAGAATTGGATGCACTTGGCGGAGAAATGGGGAAGAATATTGACAAAACATTTATCCAGTCAAAGATGCTGAATTGTTCCAAAGGACCGGCTGTTCATTCCCTTCGTGCCCAGGCAGACAAGCAGGCCTATAGCAATGAAATGCGTAAAACACTGGAAAATCAGGAGAACCTTACCATTCGTCAGGGAGAGGTGACAAAGCTGCTGGTACAGGATGGCAGGATCACAGGTGTGGAAACATATTCAGGTGCCATTTATCATTGTAAAGCAGTGGTTCTCTGCACAGGAACTTACCTGAAGGCAAGGTGTATTTATGGGGATATAAGTAATTATACAGGACCTAACGGTCTTCAGGCAGCCAATTATCTTACCGATTCCCTGAAGGAACTGGGAATTGAAATGTTCCGCTTTAAAACAGGTACACCTGCCAGGATTGCAGGAAATACCATTGATTACAGCAAGATGGAAGAGCAGTTTGGAGACGAAAGAGTAGTGCCGTTTTCCTTTTCTACTGATCCGGAAGATGTACAGATCCCGCAGAAATCCTGCTGGCTCACCTACACCAATGAAGAGACGCATCAGATCATCCGGGATAATCTGGATCGGTCTCCGCTTTATTCCGGAATGATCCATGGAACAGGCCCAAGATACTGCCCTTCCATTGAGGATAAGGTAGTACGTTTTGCAGATAAAAAAAGACATCAGGTGTTTATTGAGCCTGAAGGCGAATATACAAATGAAATGTATATCGGAGGTATGTCCAGCTCCCTGCCTGAGGATGTGCAGAAGGCTATGTACCATACAGTACCTGGGCTGGAACATGCAAAAATTGTGAAAAATGCTTATGCAATTGAGTATGACTGCATTAATCCAAGACAGCTTTATCCCACTCTGGAATTTAAGAAAATCAAAGGCTTGTTCAGTGGAGGACAGTTTAATGGAAGCTCCGGATATGAGGAAGCAGCAGCTCAGGGATTAATAGCAGGAATTAATGCGGCTATGGAAGTAAAAGGCCAGGAACAGCTGATTTTGGACCGCTCAGAGGCATATATCGGAGTGTTGATAGACGATCTGGTAACAAAGGAAAACCATGAACCATACCGTATGATGACAAGCCGTGCAGAATACAGGCTTCTTCTCCGCCAGGACAATGCAGATCTGCGTCTGCGTAAAAAAGGATGGCAGGTAGGGCTTGTGGATGATGCTACTTATCAGAAGATCCTTGTTAAAGAGCAGCAGATCAAAGATGAGATTAAGAGGATCGAAAATGCGACTATTGGAGGAACACCGCAGGTACAGCAGCTTCTGGAAAGCTTAGGAAGCACACCATTAAAATCCGGTACAACACTTGCAGAACTGATCCGCAGACCAGAACTTTCTTATGATGCGATCCAGTCGATTGATCCCACAAGACCAAAGCTACCCAGGGACGTAGAGGAACAGGTCAATATCAATGTGAAATACGACGGATATATCCGTCGTCAGCTGAAGCAGGTGGAGCAGTTTAAGAAGCTGGAAGAAAAGAAGATACCTGCAGATCTGGACTATGAAAAGGTAGGAAGCCTGCGCCTGGAAGCAAAACAGAAACTGGAACTTTACAGGCCTGTATCCATTGGTCAGGCATCCAGAATTTCCGGAGTATCTCCTGCAGATATTTCTGTACTTCTGGTATATTTGTCCCACTGAAACATTCTAAAATAGTTGGGTGTTTTGCTCCCAACATCATATTTATTTAGAGAGAGGAAACCCTGATGAACTATGATCTGACATCATTTGAAAAAGGGCTGGAACAGCTTTCTATTACCCTTTCCAGGGAACAGAAACAGCAGTTTCTCACCTATTATGAATACCTTGTTGAGAAGAATAAAGTCATGAATCTTACGGCGATCACAGAATATGAAGAAGTGATCACAAAGCATTTTCTTGACAGCCTTGCTGTGGTAAAAACCAGTTGTTTTAAGTCGGAAGAGCTGGCTGGAAAAAGGCTGATCGATATAGGAACAGGAGCCGGTTTTCCAGGGATCCCGCTGAAGATTGCTTTCCCAAAGCTGGAGATCCTTCTGCTGGATTCACTGAATAAAAGAATCAATTTCCTGAATGAGGTAACAGAAATGCTGGGGCTTACAAAGATCAATACTGTGCATGGAAGAGCTGAAGATTATGCAAAACAGAAGGAATACAGGGAGAGTTTTGACTATTGTGTATCCCGTGCTGTGGCTAATTTAAGCACTCTTTCCGAGTATTGTATCCCGTTTGTAGGGCAGGGCGGATGCTTTATTTCTTATAAATCTGGTAGTGTTGATCAGGAGCTTATCCAGGCTGAAAAGGCTGTAAAGATCTTAGGAGGACAAAGAGAAGAGGTGGTGCGTTTTTCTCTTGCAGGACACAGATATGGACAGATCTTTTGTGGTGATACGCAAGGTAAAACCAACACCAAAGAAGTATCCAAGAAAGGCTGGACTTCCTTCTAAAGAGCCATTAGGAGCGGTAATACCATCATAAATATCAGATAAAATACTGGATAAAACACCTGGAATTTCACATTTGAAACACATAACTATCACACTTTTTTCACACAATCATACAATTTTCCTCACATCTTAAACATAAAATATATGTTAAAGGAGTATCCATACGGCAAGAATGCTGAGGCATTCTTGCTATATGGAAATGTGGCATGTAAGCCGCATTACCATATATGAAAGTCAGCGGTTATCCTAGGCTTTCACAGCAAAAAAGGAGGAGAAAAACTTGATTGAAGTGAATAATCTGGTCAAGCGTTATGGAGATCACAAAGCGGTTGATCATCTCTCTTTTTCTATCGAAAAAGGCAAAATCTACGGTTTTCTAGGACCAAATGGAGCCGGTAAATCTACTACCATGAATATGATCACCGGCTATATTGCTTCCACAGAAGGAAGCGTTGTTATTGATGGGCATGATATTCTGGAGGAGCCTGAGGAAGCAAAAAAATGTATTGGCTATCTTCCGGAGCAGCCACCTCTTTACTTTGACATGACTGTTCTTGAGTACCTGCAGTTTGTCGCTGATCTTAAAAAAATTCCAAGAGCAAAGAAGACATCCATGATCGAAGAAGTTATGGATATGGTTAAAATAACGGACATGAAACATCGTCTGATCAAGAATCTTTCCAAAGGATACAGACAGAGGGTAGGAATTGCCCAGGCAGTGCTGGGATATCCGGAGGTGATCATTCTGGATGAGCCTACTGTTGGTCTTGACCCTAAGCAGATCAATGAGATCCGGGAACTGATCAAAGGCCTTAAAAAGAAGCATACTGTGATCTTAAGCTCTCATATTCTGTCAGAGGTCAGTGCAGTATGTGATTATGTTTTGATTATCTCACACGGGAAGCTGGTTGCCAGTGATACACCGGAAAATCTGGCCAAACTGGCAGCAGGATCCAATAATCTGAATATGCTGATCAAAGGAAATCGCAGTGAGATTCAGAACGCACTTGCTGAAGTGGAAGGCATTAAACAGATAAAACTGGAAAAATCATCTGAAGAAAATATTTGGAATGCATCGCTAACCCTGGATGAAAATAAAGATATAAGAGAAGCGGTATTTTACAGTATGGTTAAAGCTGACTGTCCGATCCTTGAGATGAAAACAAAGAGAGCTTCTCTTGAGGAAGTATTCCTTGAGCTTACCGAAAATGAAAAGCAGGAGCAGGCAGAAGATGCAAAATCTGATAAGAAGACTGAAGCAGCCGCTTCAGAGGCAGATATCCACACAGATATAGCTACGGAAACAGATACAGAAATCGTTGCAGATGTGGAGATAGAAACAAGTGCTGGAGCAGTAAGCGGACCGGCAGAAAAGGAGGAAGATCCAGATGACAGCAGTTTATAAAAGAGAACTAAAAAGCTATCTGACCTCCATGATCGGATACCTGTTTATATTTTTTATCCTTGTTTTAGCAGGAATTTATTTTTCCGCCTATCAGCTTTCATCCGCTTATCCAAAGTTTGAGTATACTATGAGTGCGCTTACGTTTGTATTTCTTATTAGTGTGCCCATTCTTACTATGCGTGTATTGGCAGAAGAAAGAAAGCAGAAAACAGATCAGCTGCTTCTTACATCCCCTGTGTCTGTTACAGGCATTGTAATGGGCAAATATCTGGCATTGGTAACTGTTTTTGCAATACCTATGGCTGTGATGTGCACATATCCGCTGATCATGTCAAAGTTTGGAACTGTATCCTATAAGGGAGCTTACACAGCGATTCTTGGGTTCTTTCTTCTTGGATGTGCAAATATTGCCATTGGAGTATTCTTTTCATCCATAACAGAAAGTCAGGTGATCGCAGCAGTGCTTACGTTTGTATTTCTGTTTGCATTTTATATGATGAGTGGGATTTCCTCATTCTTTTCACAGACAGCACTTTCTACTTGCATTGCATTTGGTTGCCTGATTCTTGCATTTTGTATCATTATTTATACTATGATTAAGAATACAATAATATCAGCAATCATCTGTATCTGTGGAGAAGCGGCACTTGCCATCACATATATAGTGAAATCCAGTATTTTTGAAGGTGGGATCCAAAAGATTCTGGAAGTGTTTAATCTGAGTGCACATTACGAGAACTTTACGAATAATATCTTGGATGTAACAGGAATTGTATATTTTATTTCTGTAATTGCAATCTGTATATTCCTTACTGTCCAGTCAATCGTGAAGAGACGCTGGAATTAAGGAGGTGGAGAAATGAAATTATTAGGAAAAAATAAAAACGAACAGACAAAAAAAGAATCTAAGGAAAAGATGCCGCTTAATAAGAAATATCTGCGGAATGGCTCTTACAGTACGTTGTTGATCGTGATCTTTGTGGCAATCGTGGTAGTGATCAACATGATCGTAGGAAAACTGCCATCCAAGTATACACAGATTGATATTAGTGATCAGCAGTTGTACAGTATTGGTGATGAGACAAAGAAAGTCCTGAAAAATCTGGACAAAGATGTTACCATCTATCAGATCGCTCAAAGCGGCTCTGAGGATGAAACTATCAGTAATCTGCTTCAGAAATATGCAGATGAGTCCAAACATGTGAAGGTTGAACTGAAGGATCCGGTTGTAAGTCCTAAATTTGTTTCTGAATACACAAGTGATCAGGTATCTTCCAATAGTCTGATCATTGTATGCGGAGACAGAAATAAAGTAGTGAATTATAATGACCTGTACGAATCTACAATGGATTATAATACTTACAGTTACCAAACAACCGGATTTGACGGAGAAGGACAGATCACAAGTGCGATTGCTTATGTAACAACAGAGAATCTTCCTGTTCTTTATACATTGGAAGGACATGGAGAGAAAGAACTGGACAGCACCATCAAAGAAGATATTGAAAAGGCCAATATGGAGATCAAATCCTTGAATTTGATCAGTGAGGGCAGTGTGCCAGATGATGCAGCATGTCTGCTAATCGATTCTCCATCCAGCGATATTTCTGAGGATGAAAAAACAGCACTTTTGGATTATCTGGAAAATGGCGGAAAAGCAATGATCTTCTCCGATTATACAGAGAGCACGCTGACCAATTTTGCTGCTGTGCTTGAAAACTACGGAGTGAAAGCTGCTGATGGTATTGTTTTTGAGGGAGATAACCAGCATTATGGAATGCAGATGCCATATTATCTGCTTCCTACCGTTAATAGTACAGATGCATCCTCTGAAACAGCCTCTTCCGGATATTATATTATCATGCCTTACGCACAGGGAATCCAGAAACTTGATGATGTTAGAGATACTGTAACCGTTGAGGATATTCTTACAACATCTGACAGTGCTTATTCAAAAACAAACCTGCAAAGTGAGACGCTGGAAAAGGAAGACGGAGATGTAGAAGGACCGTTTGCTCTTGGTGTAAGCATTAAAGAAGATGTAGGAGATGGAAAAGAGACTCAAATAATCTACTATTCTTCTTCCTATATTATGGATTCACAAATGAATCAGCTGGTTTCTGGAGGAAATGAGAAGCTTGTGACAGAAAGCCTTAACTCTATGGTATCTACAGAGGAAACCACCACTGTTTCTATTCCGTCCAAGAGCCTGGAAGTATCATATCTGACAATATCTGATTATGATGCAAGTTTCTGGAAGATTTGTACAATTGGTTTGATTCCTGGTATCTTTTTAGTGGCAGGTTTTGTGATCTGGTTTAAGAGGAGAAAAGCCTGATGAAGAAAAAATCAATGAATCTGATAACTGCAGTTGCAGTATTAGTCGTTTTAAGCGGCGCATATGTAGGTGTTAAGACATATGTGGCCAAACAGGAAGAAAAAGAAAATGCAGAAGAGGAAGAGGAGAAAACCCAGGTTTTCTCCATTTCCTCCGAGGATGTTCAGTCAATCAAATTTGTGATTGATAAGAAAGAAGTTACTTTTGAAAAAAATAATGATGAATGGATCAAAAGCGATGAAAGGGACTTTCCGGTAGATCAGGATAAACTGACAGAGGCCATAGGAAGTCTGGATAATGTTGAAGCGGATCGTGTTCTGGACAATGTTACAGATACTACAGAGTATGGTTTAGATGATCCTACAAACACGATTACTGTAACAGATAAAGATGGCAAAGAGACAGTACTGCATGTGGGAATGGAAAATGAATCCACAAGTCAGTATTATGTGGAAAATGGTGAGGATGAGTCGAAAATTTATGTTGTAGCAGATTCAGTATTTCAGCCATTTATGAAGACCTTGTATGATTATGCAAAAGCTGGAACCTTTCCTGTGATAGATTCTTCAACGGTCAGCAATGTTACAGTTGATGAAAATGATGACAGTTACACTTTGACCAAAGATGATACTACAGGACTTTGGAATATTCAGGATCAGGACGGATCCGAAAAAGCAGACTCCGCAAAAGTCAGCAGTCTTACTTCATCGATTGCAAGCATTGCGTATGGATCTTTTGTAAATTACAATTGCACAGATCTTTCAGAGTATGGACTGGATAAACCTTATGGAACCATTACCATTGATTATCAGGAGGAAGTGGAGGCGGAAAGTGATTCTTCAGAAGATGCAGATACATCTGAAGAAAATTTTGCAGATGAGCAGGACTCTACAGAAGATAAGGAAGATATTTCCGCTACTGATTCTACAGAAGATAAGGATGATGCCTCTGCTGCAGATTCTACAGAAGAAGATACCTCCGCTACGGATTCAACAGAGGAAGATACCTCTATTACGGATTCTGCAGAAGAAGATACCTCTGTTACGGATTCTTCAGATGCTCAGACTAGAATGGTAAATCGTGAGATGACAATTCTTGTAGGTGAGCAGTCTGATGATGACGGAAGATATGTAATGGTAAATAACAGTAAAGAAATATACACTATCTCAAATGATACATTATCTGTATTCCTTGGAAAGACAAAAGAAGATTTCTGGGATATGACAGTAAGCTATCTTTCTGTAAACAATCTTGAGAGCCTGCAGGCAGAATATCAGGGAGAGACGCATGTAATTGATGTTTCACGTGAAACATCTGAGGATAATAGTGATGATGATTCTTCCACAACAAGTACCACAACCTTAAGTTATCAGCTGGATGGAACAGAATTGGATGACAGCACTCCATTTACTACATTTTATAACAAGCTGATTAATATGACCGGACAAAAACGATTAACGGAAAAATATGAAAATAATAATAAGCCAGATTTTAATGTGGAATTGACAGATGTAGACGGTGAAAAGACAGAGATTGCCTACTATCAGTATGATACCAATTTTTATGCAGCTGTTGTTGGTCAGAAAGTGTATTTGGTAAACAAGATGACAGTAAAAGAACTGATTGATAGTTATAAAACTCTTGTAGGACAAACAGATTCTGAATCATCTGAAGAAAGTTCAGATTTGGCAGCCGAAGAGAATGTTACTGATGAAGATTCTAATTCTGCAGATAATACTGATGGTACAAATAGTGTGGATGTAGATTAGGCGACTGAAAAGCAAATGATATAGTTTTGAAATTTTCAAGACATATAATTTATCAGGATCTCTTGGGCTTGTCAAGTAATCTGGAGCCTATCCGCTGTCTGATAAATACTATTATAATGATATTTGGGCAAAAGCCTCGAACTATGATATCTACGGATTGATTCGTGCTATGCTCTTCCACGGAGGATTTCTTATTACTCACCACTATAGAAGTGGGGATCTTCTCAAATGAGATGAAAAGTGACAAAAAGTGACGGTGATATTTTAAACATTTAAAATTGGGTTTGAAGTCCAATATTTGAAGTGTTATGATTTATCACCGCCACTTTTTGTTGTAATGGGAATCTTACAGAATAATATCACTACTATATATAAATTGCTCCGCAAGGATGTTACTAGTACAGTGAAAATTAAGGAAAGTCAATATAGTGGTTACTATTATTACTGTACTAGATATAAGTGAAATATGTTTGCTGAAACAAACTATTACTTCCACTACTGGCGCAAAAAGCGTACTAAGTCCTCAAGAAATTGAGGGACTTAGTACGAGTGAAACTAATTTGTTTGTTTGCTCGACTTGAAAATTGTAATCAAACGGATATTTGCCATCCGCTTTGTTACTTGTCCTAACCGAAACTATTCCACAGTTATTTCGTTAAAATTCAGATTATATGCAAATCCAGATTTCCAGATTATTGAATCAGATAATCAGAAACAGCATTTAAAAATCCTGATGCATTTTCCATATGTGGAAAATGCTTGCTTTTTCAACAACGGATGTTTCTATAGACTGATTTAACTGCATATATTCATCAACAATAGATTCTCTTTTATATTCAGCTTCGCCTGTTAGAATATAAATGCTATTATCCATTTCCTGAATACTTTTGCTAATGTCGATATTCATGTATTTGGATTTTTGACTGGAATACATATATTTGGCATAATAGCCACCTTTATGAGCTGATTCATAATAAGCATCAATTGTTCGATCATCTACATGGAACGGATTGAAATAGAGATTATCAATAAACAAATTACTAATTGTTTCACGTGAAACAATCATATGATATATCAATGTTCCAAAAACTGGGGATTCAATTAAATATTTGAATAATTTATTCTTTTCGGAAGGATATTGCTTTAAGGAATTGATACTGGGTGGATTTACGAATATAATTTTATTAAAACAGGTATTGTCATAACGGCAAGCCATTGTAATAAAAGAACATGAAAAACCACAAGCAATTACATCTGTTTTTTCTTTAATAACATTCTTAGTAAAATCACAAAGCAACTGTACAAAAAGAAAATTTGTATATGTGATTCCAGGTTTATCAGAACGACCACAACCTAAAAGATCAATAGTATATACAGTATGCTCTTCTGCAAGACGATCAGCAGTTAATGACCATTCATATCCTGAAGAACCTGTTATTGTGTCATGAATCAATAATAATGGACTTCCAGATCCTCTTTTTGTATAGAAAATCTTGCCAAATCTCCAATCATAATATTGGTTTTCGGTTGCTGGAAGCAGATTCTTAATTTGGGAGGATGCAGCAATACAACGGTTTGCTACATGGATAACTCCGGCAGCAATTGTTGTCAGAGCTGCAAGAGTAATAATTTTTCGGTTATGTTCTTTCATTACAATCCCTCCTGATGATTAAAAAATTCTCATTAAAATTTATTATACGGACTGTTTCGTAATATGCACACCCAAAAGTCTGCCTGTTATATCAGATGCGAGGTGACGACCACTATTACAAGAAGTGAGCGCCAAATTACTTTTGGTGATGGTATTTGCCTTGTATCTTTGTATGTCTCGGGATTTTGACAATATACATGTCAAAAAACTTACGGGTTGTTTTTGGAATAGTAGCCATTTTTCTTTGCAACTATAATAACACTGCTTAGCTACATCATAGTTCATATTATAAGCCAATTTTGGTGAATTTACAATGTTAAGTTTCCTATTAGGATATAGCATAAAACATTTTTGTTATTCATATCAATTATTTACCGGTACATTGTTTTACAAATAACTTGTCTGATTTTTTACTGTGGCATATACATATCTAATACTTAGATAAAGTTAACTACATCAATAATTTTGTCTTTTGCTGAATAAAAATTATCTTGCATTATTTGATTAATTATCGTTCAGCACGCTTTACCTCAGTCGAGAAGATTCCCACCTCTTTCAGGCGGTGAGTAGCAGCAAGTTCGTCTCAGTGGGAATCCAATCTCCGACTGAGATAAACGCTCCGCGAGGATGCGCAGTGATTCTGTAAAGAATACGTCAGCTTACGCTGACCAGAATCACGCGCAAAGTCTCGCGGCTGCTCGACTTGAATAAATTCATTCTGGATTTTTGTTGAAGCTTTGAAATATATAGGACAGATTCATTAAGATTCATTTCTTTCATGAATGATGTCTGTTACTTTGGTTATAAATAATTCTGAGTAAGATATGCGTATTCATTAAGTAATTCTGATCGCGATATGCGTATTCATTAAATGATTCAAGTCAGAGATTCGTATTTGTTCAAACCGACATTCGCAATTTGTTTCGCTATTTGTTCATAACAAAATAACTGCTCCACAATATATCAGAAGGAACGGCACTCTTTCTGATATTATCAAGTCCGCAAGCTCCTATCTTTTGCTTATTATTTTTTGCAATTGAAACAGGTGACTTACGTGATTTGGCTATATTTATCTCAGTCGAGAAGACTCCCACCTCTATAGGTGGTGAGAAACAAGCTGGTATCAGTGGTGGGAGTCAATCCCCCAGCTGATATAGCCTTCGGCAGGATTGCAGAGGCGCGCAGGAGAAGTATGTCATGCAATTGCATGACGTGCACCTCGCAGTAAGAATGCCGAGGCATTCTTGAATTATTTTTGGCTTTTTACAAATTATCATATTACACAAGTTTATTGACAAATAAAACATCTTTTTCTATGTTTCACGTGAAACATTATGTAGCATGAAAAAAATAAAAGTGTTATAATTTATTAGAAAAGAATCAGATTCAGAAAGAACAAAAAGAGCAGTCTGGAAAAAGATTAAAACTGTCTTGAATATGAACTTGACGTTTTGATTTTATAATTATATTGACGTGCGCCAAGGTCTTTCATCTACTTATGAGCAAACTCATGTGGAGTTAGACTTGTACTAGTATCATGATATATAGTTGCTGAGTTCAAAAATTCATGATAACATAAGTACAACAGTTTATGTGAACATATATATTTGCAGATCGAACTGTAATGTAAGTCAAAAAATTAATTCTTGATTTGGGGATCAAAAGGAAATAGGGGAGTTTAAATAGAAGTAACACAAGAAGGAGGAAGAGCATTGGGGAGAATTATAGCTGTTGCCAACCAAAAAGGTGGCGTAGGCAAGTCTACAACAGCAATTAACCTTTCAGCGTGTCTTGCCGAACGGGGGAAAAAGGTTCTTACAATAGACATTGATCCGCAGGGAAATACTACCAGTGGATTAGGTGTTGATAAAAACTCAACAGAGAATACTTTGTATGAACTTCTGTTAAATGAAGCAGAAATAGAAAATACAATTGTGAAAGATGTGGTACAGAATGTGGATCTGATACCATCAAATATTAATCTTTCGGGTGCAGAAATAGAACTGGTTGGTATTGATGAAAAAGAATATATATTAAAAAAGATTATAGATAAAGTAAGAGATAATTATGATTATATTATCATGGATTGTCCCCCTTCATTGAATATGCTTACCATCAATGCATTGACAGCTGCTACTTCTGTACTAGTACCTATTCAGTGCGAATATTATGCGTTGGAAGGACTGTCACAGCTGATCCATACGATTGAATTGGTAAAAGACAGATTGAATAATTCTCTGGAGATTGAAGGCGTTGTATTTACCATGTATGACGCAAGGACAAATTTGTCGTTACAGGTAGTAGAAAATGTAAAGGATAATCTGGATCAGAATATCTATAAAACTATTATTCCAAGAAATGTCAGACTGGCAGAAGCTCCCAGCTATGGTCAGCCAATTACAATCTACGATTCGAAGTCAGCAGGCGCGGAAAGCTATCGCCTCCTGGCTGAGGAAGTAATCAACAGGGAGGGTGAGTAATGGCGGCAAAGAAGACAGGATTGGGAAGAGGATTAGATGCTTTGTTTCCTGAAAAGAACGGAGAGAAAGTAAAAACAACTGTTAAAAAAGAAAATACTTCAGCAGAAACGACAGAAATATCTGTGAAAAGTAAGGATTCACATGGTGAAGATAACAAGTCTGTGCTAACCGTGAAAATTTCAAAGGTTGAGCCAAATCGAAATCAACCAAGAAAACAGTTTGATGAAGATGCATTGTTAGAACTCTCAGAGTCCATTAAACAGTACGGCGTTTTACAACCACTATTAGTGTCCGATAAAAAGGACTATTACGAGATCGTTGCAGGCGAAAGAAGATGGAGAGCTGCAAAACTGGCAGGATTAAAAGAGGTGCCGGTAATTATAAAAGAGTTAAGTGATCAGCAGGTTGTGGAAATTTCACTGATTGAGAATATTCAACGGGAAGATTTAAATCCTATTGAAGAAGCTATGGCATATAAGCGTCTAATTGAGGAATTTTCGCTGAAGCAGGACGAGATCGCAGAAAGAGTATCAAAGAGCAGGACTGCGGTTACAAATTCAATGAGACTTTTAAAATTGGCTCCCAAAGTGCAGCAAATGCTGATTGATGAAATGATTTCTGCAGGCCATGCCAGGGCAATCCTTGCGATTACAGAACCGGAAACACAGTATTCCGTTGCAATGAAGGTGTTTGATGAAAAACTTAGTGTCCGGGATACTGAAAAACTGGTAAAGAAGCTTCTTGAGCCTGCAAAAGAAAGAAAGGGAAATGTAGGCAGTACTACAGAGGATGTGATCTATGAAAGTCTGGAAGAAAAAATGAAAGGAATCATGGGCACAAAGGTTCATATCCAAAGAAAAAAGAATAATAAAGGAAAAATTGAAATCGAATATTATTCAAGAGATGAGTTGGAAAGAATTATTGAGCTGTTTGAATCTATCAGATAAGGAGAATCTATGAGCAGTATTTTTGACAGCATGGGAATCGATCCAGGAATCATTATTATTATATTGCTGATCCTCACATTAATTCTCCTGGCAAATGTGTTGGGCAGCAAAATGCGTCTCAGTCGATTGGAACGTAAGTACAAAATGTTCATGAAAGGCAGCGATGCCCAATCACTGGAAAAGGTATTTGTGAGAAAATTTAATCAGATTGACCGGCTTTATGAAGCAAAAGAGGATCATGAACATGACATTAGTTTTATTAAGCATAATATGGAAACTATGTTCAGCAAATATGGGATAGAAAAGTACGATGCTTTTGATGATGTCGGTGGAAAATTAAGTTTTGCGCTTGCCTTACTTGACAAAGATAATACAGGTCTTATACTAAATGCAGTGCATAGCCGTGACAATTGCTTCCTGTATTTGAAAGAAATAGTAAAAGGCGAATCATATGTTGTTTTAAGTCAGGAAGAAGTTGAAGCATTGAGAAAAGCTGTTAATTTTGGCCTTGGAAATCTTGAGACTGAGGAGTAAAATAGTGTGGTATCAATGCAGGGTTAGATTGTTGTTATAAAACAATAAAGAAATAAACTTGAAAAGAATGCAAAACGAAAAACAGAAAACAAAGTGACGTTTTCTATACAATAAGATCATGAAAAAAAGAAAGTATACCAAAAGGAATATTAGTATCAGGAGGACATTATGTTAGACATTAAATTTGTAAGAGAAAACCCGGAAGTAGTAAAACAGAATATTCGTAATAAATTTCAGGATAATAAGCTTGAACTGGTAGACAAGGTACTGGAACTGGATAAAGAAAACAGAGAAATCAAACAGGAAGTCGAAGCACTGCGTGCACAGAGAAATAAAATTTCCAAGCAGATCGGAGCTCTGATGGGACAGGGCAAAAAAGAAGAGGCAGAAGAAGTAAAGAAACAGGTAGCTGCATCTGGTGCACGTATTGAGGAGCTTTCCGCAAGAGAGAAAGAAGTAGAAGAAGAGCTTCTGAAAGATATGATGGTTATTCCGAATATTATTGATCCATCTGTTCCTATTGGAAAAGATGATAGCGAGAATGTTGAAATTGAAAAGTTTGGAGAGCCGGTTGTGCCGGATTATGAGATTCCATATCATACGGATATTATGGAAAGCTTTGACGGGATTGACCTTGATAGTGCAAGAAGAGTTGCCGGAAATGGCTTTTATTATCTGATGGGCGATATTGCCAGACTTCATTCCGCAGTAATCGCTTACGCAAGAGATTTTATGATCAACAGGGGATTCACATATTGTGTACCGCCTTTTATGATCCGCAGTAATGTGGTAACAGGCGTTATGAGTTTTGCTGAGATGGATGCAATGATGTATAAGATCGAAGGTGAAGATTTATACCTGATCGGAACCAGTGAGCACTCCATGATTGGTAAATTTATTGACCAGATCATCCCAGAGGAAGAACTTCCAAAGACTCTTACAAGTTATTCTCCTTGTTTTCGTAAAGAAAAAGGTGCACATGGACTGGAGGAGAGAGGCGTTTACCGCATCCATCAATTTGAAAAACAGGAAATGATCGTTGTATGTAAACCTGAAGAAAGCAAAATGTGGTTTGATAAGTTGTGGCAGAATACAGTAGATCTGTTCCGTTCTTTGGATATTCCGGTACGTACCCTGGAATGCTGTTCCGGTGACTTGGCAGATCTTAAGGTAAAATCCCTGGATGTAGAGGCATGGTCCCCAAGACAGAAAAAGTATTTTGAAGTAGGAAGCTGTTCTAACCTGGGCGATGCACAGGCACGTCGTTTGAAAATCCGTGTAAATGGAGCAGATGGAAAGAAATACCTTGCACATACCTTAAATAATACTGTTGTAGCACCGCCAAGAATGCTGATCGCATTCCTTGAAAATAATCTGAATGCAGATGGAAGTGTTAATATTCCGAAAGCACTTCAGCCATATATGGGTGGAATGACAAAAATCGAGAAAAAGTCCAATAAATAATACACATATGTAAGGCGTTTCCAGCACAATATTGAAGCGAAACAAGAATGCATTGATATTTTAAAAATAAAGTGTCATTAAACGTACAGCAAAACAGGAGGTGTTTTCGTGCACAGCTATTTGAGATCAATCGGATTTTCAAAGATCACAAAAAGAAAAGAAATGCAGGAATTGATCCGTGACGTGATTGATTCTTATGACGAAAAATATGTTGTGGAGAACCATCCGGATGGTGCTTTTGCTGAATTCTCTAAAAATTATGGATGTGATTGCGGGATCACCGTCTGCGGACAGTATGATGAAGACAATCAGTTTCAGGTGGAATATTCCTTCCCCTTTTTTAGGGGGACAGGGATTACCACGCAGGAGAAAGTTACGATTGAACGACATGCGGATAAGGAATCTTTTGCAGGTGCTTGTGATGATCTTAGAATTGGTGTAACATTGATTTTTTATTTGCAAAATCCTGCAGAATATATACTTGAAAGTTCAAAGGGAACTTTTGGCGGGCAGCCATTGACCCTTACCGGACTTGCCAAAAAGGGAACAATTCTCCTGCCTGTTCAGAAAGATAAGGAAGCAGTGATAGTGGCCCAAGAATCGACAAGAAATCGTACCAATTTGATCGAGGCTGCCAGAAATGGTGACGAGGAAGCCATGGAAAGCCTGACAATGGAAGATATGGACACTTATTCGATGATTTCCGAGCGAATTGTGAATGATGATATTTTGACTATCGTCGATTCCTATTTTATGCCATATGGTATTGAATGTGACCAGTATAATATTATGGGAGAGATCAGAGATGTTGTAAGCTTCCAGAATGTGCTTACAGGTGAAAACCTTTATCAGATGACAGTGGAAAGCAATGATATGCAGTTTGATATATGCATCAACAAACAGGATCTATTTGGAGAACCGCAGGTGGGAAGAAGATTTAAAGGAATCATCTGGCTTCAGGGACAGCTGCATTTTTAAAAGCTAAATTTGATTTAGACCTTGCCTTTTAGGTGCAAATATAGTACAATTGTCGATGTGGTTTTGGAATATATAAAATCACATGTGTCGTCATAGCTCAGCTGGATAGAGCACTCGCCTCCTAAGAGAAAGCCGAGGCATTCCCCAAAGGGAAAAATGAAAAACAACTTTCAGTTCGAATCTATTCTGAAAAATGCTAATGGTGACAACAAAGCATTCCCCAAATTGGGGAACGTTCTAATGTTACCAAATCAAAAAAATCTGTAGATTGACAACTCGAAAAAGAGTTGATAATCTTATATATGGCCGAAGGGAAAAATCCCAGAAACCCAGTAAAATCAAGGGTTTGCGGCATGTGTCGTCATAGCTCAGCTGGATAGAGCACTCGCCTCCTAAGCGAGGGGTCGGAGGTTCAAATCCTCTTGGCGACGGGCTTCAAAGCGTTCGAAAATGTTAGCTGGATTAGCTGACAACGAACGCTTTTGTTATTTTCAAATCACGTTCGTGACACAAAATTCCATTCAAAATGATCAATTTCCAGCTAACGCAATCCGATTTTTGTTAGCTGACAGCTAATCAAAATTACCGGTTTGCAAACCTGGGTTTTAGGAAGTCCAGCTAACATTTGGGTTCCTCTCCGTTGTCACCCTTTATTCGGGGATGTAAATCAGAGAAAAGGAGGGAAAAGAAACAATCTCTCCCAAACCTGCAAACATAAATTAGCTGAAACAGTATTCAATTCTATTAGCTACAGCTAATGGTCAAACAGCAATGTCTGTTTGGAACTTTACTATCTATAAAAGTTCCAGGCAGGCATTTTTTAGTTTCTGAATCCTGGAGGAAAGGAGTCAAGATGACTGAGCCAAACAGACAATCAGGAGAAAAAGAAGAAAGAATCATAGAAATTGAGATTGAGCGTCTTCGCCCTTTTAAGGAACATCCATTTCAAGTAAAAGATGATAAGGAAATGTTTCTTCTGCAGGAAAGCATTGAGAAGTATGGCATTTTAAATCCGCTGATCGTCAGACCAGTACCGGATGGCTACTATGAGATCATATCCGGCCACAGAAGAAAACATGCTGCGGAGAAACTGGGATATCGTAAAGTACCGGTGATTATCCGGGTATTAAGTGAAGATGATTCCATTTTAAGTATGGTGGATTCTAATCTTCACAGAGAACGGATCAGCTACAGCGAAAAAGCTTTTGCTTACAAACTGAAGAATGACGTACTAAAAAGAAAAAGTGGTCGAAAAAAGAGCCAAGTTGACCACAAAACACCAAGAAAACGATCGATAGATATTATCAGTGAGGATTGTGGTGATAGCCCAAAACAAGTGCAGCGTTATATATCACTGACAAAGCTTATACCGGAAATGTTGCAGAAACTGGATGATGAGATTATTTCTTTTTGTCCGGCAGTAGAGATTGCTGCATTGAAAGAAAATGAACAAAGAGAACTGCTTAAAGCAATGGATTATGCACAGGCGATTCCGTCACTCTCACAGGCTCAGCGGATAAAGCAGCTGAGTAAAGAAAAACAGTTATCGTTAGAAAAGATGGAAGAAATCATGTGTGAAGTTAAAAAAGGTGAGATCACCAGAGTAGCTTTTACCAATGAGCAGTTACACAAGTATTTTCCAAATTCTTATACACCGGCAATGATGAAACGGGAAATACTGGCACTGCTAAAATTATGGAAAAAAGAATCATGGGAAAGTTAAAGGAGGAAGAAATCATGTGTAAAGTTATATCCGTAGTAAACCAGAAAGGGTGGAGTTGGCAAGACTACCACAACTGTAAATGTAGGTATTGGACTGGCAAGAGAAGGCAAGAAAGTGTTGCTAATCGATGCGGATCCACAGGGAAGTTTAACTGCAAGTCTCGGATATGAGGAACCGGATGATCTTCGAATCACACTGGCAACGATCATGATGGATGTCATCAACGAAGAAGAAATCAATCTGGAAGATGGTATCTTACATCACCAGGAAAATGTAGATCTACTTCCGGCAAATATTGAGCTTTCTGCATTGGAAGTAACGATGGGAAATGTTATGAGCAGAGAAATGATCATGAAGGAATATATCGATGCGATAAGATCACGATACGATTATATCCTGATCGACTGTATGCCGAGTCTTGGTATGATGACGATCAATGCACTGGTCTCTTCTGATTCTGTTCTGATACCTGTGCAGGCCGCATATCTGCCTGTTAAAGGACTTCAACAGTTGATCAAGACCATTCTTACAGTAAAGAAAAGACTGAACCGGAAACTGGCGATTGAGGGCATTCTCCTGACCATGGTAGATTTCAGAACCAATTACGCAAGGGATATTGCATCGAGAGTACATACAACCTACGGAAGTCAGATCGAGGTATTTGAAAATGTGATCCCGATGTCTGTAAAAGCTGCTGAGACCAGTGCAGAGGGAAAAAGCATCTACATGCACTGCCCGAAAGGAAAAGTTGCCGAAGCATATAAGAACTTAACACAGGAGGTTTTGAAAAATGAAAAATAGAAGTGGCGAAAAGATTAAACTGGCAAGCATTGATGAACTGCTGGGTGTGGTAAATGAAGAATCTGCAATGGAGATAGAAATCAGTAAGATCCATCCGTTTAAAAATCATCCGTTCAAGGTGCTGGATGATGAAAAGATGCAGGATCTGGTTGAAAGTGTAAGGATCAATGGAGTACTGACACCGGTACTGCTTCGAATGGATGATAATGAAGAATATGAAATGGTATCCGGTCATAGAAGAATGCATGCAGCACAGCTTGCAGGACTTACGACTATTCCGGCAATCGTAAGAGAATTATCGGATGATGATGCCGTGATTGCGATGGTGGACGCTAACATTCAGCGAGAGGAACTGTTACCGAGTGAGAAAGCATTTGCATATAAGATGAAAATGGATGCTATGAGAAGAACAGCAGGTCGTCCGACCAAAGAAAATCCCCGACAAAATGTCGGGAATTATGAGACGGCAGATCTCATTGGAAAGGATAATGGAGAAAGTGGACGACAGGTTCAAAGATATATTCGTCTTACGGAATTAATACCAGAACTTTTAGATCTGGTAGATAAGAAAAAGCTCCAATTTACAGTTGCTATTGATATCTCCTACATCGATAAGGAAGTACAGGGATGGATCTACGAATATATCAGCGACACCGGATTCATCAAACCAAAACAGATTGCAGCACTCAGAAATCAGCTGAATGATGGACCAATCAATCAGATTCAGATGTTATCGATTTTCAATAACTGTGTGATGGCAAAGAAAGTATCCCGGTCTCTTACTTTCTCAGAAAAGAAACTGACAAAGTATTTTCCGGATGATTATACAGCCAAAGATATGGAGCAGGTGATTGAATCATTATTAGAAAAGTGGATGCAGGAACAGTCCTGTTAAGGAGAGAAAAAGCTAAGAAAACAATGTCAAAGAAGTTTAAAAAGAGGACTTCTTAGCAGAAAATGAAAGGAGGAAATTATGGAGAAAAAAATGACATTTAATTATTTTTACGGTACCGAAGCTGATCAGTTCAGCTTCTACCGCATACCAAAAGCATTATTTACAGACAGCTATTTTAAAGATTTATCAAGCGATGCTAAAATTTTATATGGACTGATGTTGGATCGAATGTCTCTTTCCATCAAAAATCAGTGGTTTGACGACAAAAACAGAGCATATATCTACTTTTCCATCGAAGATATCATGGAATTACTGAACTGTGGCAGAAATAAAGCCATCAAATCCATGAGAGAGCTGGATGACGAAACAGGAATTGGTCTGATTGAGAAACGCAGGCAGGGATTTGGAAAGGTGAATGTTATCTACGTAAAAACCTTTATGCCTGAGAAAACAGATGCGAAAAAATTTGGAGAGGAATTAGAGAAGTTTAAAAAACAAACTTCTGTGGAAAATGAAGAGCCTGCAGAAGTTTACAATTTAAACTTCATGAAGTCCCAAAATCAAACTTCTAGAAGTCCCGAAAACAAACTTCAAGAAGTTTACATTTCAAACCCTAATAATACTAATCTTAGTTATACTGAAATGAATGATAATAAATCTAATCCTATCATATCTGTGGATGAGAAAAGATTTGATAGCGATAACCGCTCTGAGGATTATCAGGCTTATGAAAACCTTGTCAAAGAGACCATTGATTATGAATCACTGGAAGTAACCCATCATGACGATATGCGACAGGTAGATGAAATCGTGAACCTGATCGTAGAAACTGTGATGTGTAAAAATGACAAGATATTGATTGCCAGCAATTGGTATCCGGCATCACTGGTGAAGAAAAAATTTCTGATGCTGACCTATTCACATATCGAGTATGTCTTACACTGTATGCGTGGTAACACCACCAAAGTGAAGAACATCAAGAAATATTTATTAGCATCCCTGTTTAATGCACCGTCTACGATGAACGGGTATTATCAGGCAGAGGTGAACCATGATATGCCAGGACTGGTAAGATAGGAGGTGCACATGTTTATTTTAAAACTTGCTGGGAAAATATTATTACTGCCGGTATGGCTGATCCTTTTTGTGATCGGACTGGCAGTAAAGATGACAGTACAGACTTATGCGGTTGTCAGAGGGATCCTTGGGTTTATATTCACTTTGTTGATTATAGCGACTGCATACTGTTACCGTGACTGGGTACAGGTTGCATTTCTGTTTTCGCTGAGTGTAATTCTGTATCTGATCCTTTTTGCAGGAGTGTTCGTAGATACTGTACTGGACATGACAAGAGAACGCATTATTGATTTTATTATATCGTGAGGAGAATATGAAAATGAGCGAAAACAATGATTATATTCAGTTACCACCACTTAAAAAAGACACACCGTCCGATGTGGTAGCATTTATGTGGGAGTACATAAAAGTACCGGAGGATTCAAGAGAAAAAGTTAAGAATCTGCTTAAAGATGCAAATGAAAATGGCGTAAAATTAAGTCATCAGGCACCAACACTGTATGATGTTGTCCCAAAAGAAGAAATTACTGAATTTGAAGAGCTTATGCGCAAAACCATAGCTGACATTGTATCAGAAGCCAGTAGCATTGCCTGTTGGGTGTATGTGCAGAAATATGTGAAACAGAAAACTCTTGACGAAATGCTACAAGAATTGCCAGGAGCAGGCCAGTTTATCATTGTCATGGATACCTGGTTCGAAAGACTGATGGCGGAATAATGGATGCTATGATAGAATAAAGAAAACGATTTGAAGTGCAAATCGGAATTTGAGGAGTCGATAGATTGGACCAATCAGAACTTTATAAAGAACTTGGTGCATTGACAGATAATAAGAGTAAATGGGAAGAGAGCATTCCATATGTATCTTCTCTTCTTTCTCATGAGTCCACCAAAATACAGGCAAAAGCACTCTGGCTACTTGGAGAGATGGGTCTTGCATATCCTCTGGCTGTGCGAGATGTAGTTCCGTTAATAGTTTCCTTCTATGATAGTCCAGTGCCACTTTTGAGAGAACGAGCGGTTAATGCTACAGGCAGAATCGGTCGTGGCGATTACTGTGTGATTGAGCGGTATTGGATGAATCTATTTCGTTTTGCCACTGATGATGAAGCAAAGGTTAGACTGGGCTTTATCTGGGCATCAGAAAATATCGCCACGAGACACCCCTGATATTTACGGGAATCATATGGTAATATTTGAGAAGCTCCTATATGATGTAAATGACAAGGTCAGAATGGAAGCACCAGAAATCTTTAGGGTTCTCGGCAAGCGTAGACCAGAATTTGTTATGCCATTTGTGGAACAGTTACAAAAATTATCAGTGACCGATGAAAACCGAGTTGTAAGAATCCACTGTTTAGGTGCGATTAGGGCGACAGTATCGAAATAGACAAATTCAAGTTTACAGAACTGAATCAAAAGAGCTCGAAGGAGCTCTTTTTCCTTTTTTATAATAGTATCTGGGACTGTTGTTCCGTTGATAAGATTTTCAAGTTGTTGTGCGACTTCGGCTTGTTTGTTTGGATACAGATGACTATAAGTATTTAAGGTTTGAAAGAATTGTAGAGCAGATGAAACAGGCACAGGGGATCACGGAACAGTTAAAGGCAGAAAATCAGATGGAATGGGTAGCGAGAATGAACAATATATAATCGTGTGCAAGGGAGATTGTGGATACAGAGATGGTTTATCAATAATGGAAATAAAATGAAGGAGAAAAGGCGGCAGTTTAGAAAGGCTGTTGCCTTTTAGGAATTGTTGTTTATTTGTTGTTGTTTATTTGTTGTTTTTTATAAGCTATACTATAAGGAAAAGATAACATTAGAGCCAGAGGTGAAGTTTACTAGAACTATAAAATTTTAATGGTTGATGATGATAGAGAATTGCTAAAAATGCTGAATCAATACTTTACATTGAAGAATTATACGGTAATGATTGCAGAAAATGGCATAGAAGCAATGGAAAAGATAAGTGCAAATCCTGATATTATTTTATTGGACGTAAATATGCCGGGAATGGACGGAATTCGAAGTGTGCAGAAGAATCAGAGATATGGTTTCCTGTCCGATTATTTTTTTGACTGCAAAAGTAGAAGAACAGGATCGAGTAATGGGATTGTTGTCTGGTGGTGATGATTATGTTTTAAAACCATTCAGTTTGAAAGAATTAGATGCTAGAAATGTGTTATTGCCCATTCGAAACGTGAAGAACGTTTACATAGGAAGAAAGAACAAAGGTTTTATGGAGAATTAGTGATTGACTATGCCAGTAAATGTGTACATATTAAAGGGAATGCTTTAGAGCTGACGAAATTAGAGTATGAGATCATAGAATTTTTGTCTATGAACCCTGAAATGGTATTTGATAAAGAACGAATCTATGAGAAGATTGGCGGATATGATGCAGAAGGGGACAGCCGGGTGGTTACGGAGTTGATTCGCAGAATCCGCAAGAAAATGAAAATGTATTCGGAACACGAATATATTGCAACGGTATGGGGAGGGGATATAAATGGGCAAAATAAAAAATCTTTCGTTAAGGAAAACCATTGTTTTGTATATGATAATTAGTTTAATAATTAGTTTTTATCTTTCAGCACTAATTATGCGAATAGCAAGCACAGTACAAAACAACATTTGGTGGAAATCAACGTAGACCAAGAAGAATATTTTGAAATGGCTGAAGGGGATGAAGTAGAAGGTATTTGCCAGATGTTCCGAGACCACATTCTTATGAAATGAAAGAATTTGATTATCATGTATCGGAAATATGTGATTTTCTTCAGACATTTACAGTGCTTATCGTATCTGTTGCAGGGAGTATTATAGCGGTATTTCTTTTTTATAAGCATGAACCGAAATGCCCTATCGAAGAATTAGAACTGGCTTCCCGACAAGTTGGTCGAAATAATTTAGATTTCCATATCACTTATGAAAATGAAGATGAGATGGGCGGATTGTGCAAAGAGTTTGAACGAATGAGAGGACAGCTGGCAGAGAATAATCAACAGTTATGAAAATGCTTGAGGAAGAAAAGGCTTTGCGGGCTGCCATTGCACATGATATACGTTCTCCGCTCGCGTGCTGGAGGGGTATCAGGAAATGCTTTCAGAATATCTTCCGAAAGAAAGAGATAAATATGGAGCAAGCCTTAGAAATGGTAAATGAAAGCAAAAAACAGATTGAACGTATGGATATCTTTGTGGAAACTATGCGAAAGATGAGCAGTTTAGATACAAGGGAGTTAGTAGCAGAAGAAATTACCAGTAAACAGGTAGAAATAGACGTACGGGCAGAGATGAACGTGTTTAGGAAAAAATTTGGAAAGCTATATGAATTAGAATGTTCGGAAACAGAAGAAAAATTTTCAGGAGATAAGGAAGTGATTTTAGAGGTTATAGAAAACCTTTTGTCAAATGCCTTTCGTTACGCCAAGACAAAAGTGGAAATGGAAGTGTTTCTTACCTGTTCTGAATTACAGATCAGAATAAAGGATGATGGAGTGGGATTTACAATAGATAAGCAAAAGGCAACAGAGCTTTTTTATCAGCAAAATGTGAAAGACAGTTTGAAACATTCAGGAATGGGCATGTATATCAGCAGATTGTATTGTGAAAAGCATGGTGGTCAGTTACTGATAGAAAATGAAAAACAGAGTGGAGCTGTAATAACAGCAGTATTTCATCGGATTGCATGAGCGGTCCGATTTTTTTATGCTGTTGTCTTTTTGTTGTGATTTATATTTTATGATGTCTATAACGAAGGAAAGGAGGAATACGTATGATTGCTATTTTTAAAAGAGAGATTAGGAATTATCTAAAGCGACCGTTATTTTGGGTAGGTGTTCTGCTTGTGATTTATGGTGTGTTTAATGCGACAAGTCCATATTTAACCACACATTATCTTACAACGGGGGAGGAAATCATCAATGATCAGTCCAACACTTCGGTTGAAGGAGAAGTGTATGAGGGCTATATTCCAGCCACGCCTGAAAAGCACAGAGAGGTATGGCATGAAAAGGTAAAAATAAAATTAACGGATGTGTTTGGATTGACGGATTCAGAAGCACAGAATGTCATTGAAAAGCTGGAAAGCATGAATTTAAAAGAGGCCTATGCGTATTTGGAGCAGGAATATGACTGGTACGGGGCAAGGTATTTATACGAGGACAGTACGTATTATAAGGGAACGGCAGAAGAAATGAACGCATATCTAGATAAAAAATTGGAAGATAAGACATTTTCTTTTTATTACGCAAGAAAATTTGCTGATTTTGCGGGTCTGTATATGGTGTTTTTTGCAATTATTATGTTGGCGGTTTTATTTTTACAAGATACAAAAAAGCATACTTATGAATTGTTGCATACAAAGCCTGTGCTACTGCCGGGGGAGAAGATGCAATGGGAAAAGTGAGTGCAGGATTTACAATTTGTTTGCTTGTGCTAACTATTTTGAATATACTCGTTTTGGGCATGGTGCCGCATCTATACAAAGGATAGTGGATTTGAAGTGCGACTATGGGATTTTGTGGCTTCTACGGTACTTTATATATTGCCTGAAGACGCCGATGATTGTGAGTATATATACATTGATTTCACTGATATTTAAAAATCCACTTCCGGGTGTACCACTTTTGATTCTTTATATGGTGTATTCCAATTTGGGCGGAACTAATGCAGAGGGAGTTTACGGATATTGGGGGGCAAACCTTCTGGCAATCATGGTACGATTTCCGGGGCAGCTTTTTGATACGACACCGCCCCCGATGGCGCTCTTAAATCAAAGTTTTCTTATTATTGTATCGGTAGTAATTATACTGATTTCGATACAGATTTGGAAGCGGAGGCGAATATAAATGAAGAAGGAAATGAAGATTGTTCTGCCATTTTATAAAATTGCTTATGCAGTATCCTTTGTTGTAATTTTAAGTGTGATTCGTGCAGTTGTTTTCACGTATGAAATAGGACTATCCATAGAGCCGCCTTTTGCGATATTGACTGCTGTTTTTTGTGCAGATACTTATGTGCAGGAAATTAACAAGCAACCGTTCCGAAGTTCAGAGACTGTATCAGATAAAAAAGAGAATCTATTCTATTATACAGAGACTGATGATACAGGGAACTCTTTTGCTGCTGCTCGCTGTTCTTGGATATGGATTGTTTTTTGCGTTTCAGAAACCAATTACACATCCAGTAACAGAAAGTGAAATACTTCAGTTTATTACCTGTTTTGGGGCGATTGTAAGTAACTATTTTCTTTTGGGGAGTATTGGCTAATACATTGTCTATGCTTTTTCGCAATATGTGGATGGGAATTGGAAGCAGTCTTTTGATATGGAGTAAGCAACAAATTCCACAGGTGGAGATAAACTTTTTGGAGCATGGAATCTGTTTTCTTATTCTTTTAGAGATATAGAAAATACTGCCGATATTACATGGCTGTATGGGAAAGGCTTGTGTATTTGTATCGGACTGATTTTGTTACTGGCATTGCCGAAGATCGTAAGAAAAGAGAGGGTAAATTTAATGAGTATTCATATTGAGGATTTTAACGGTAAGATTTAAGAATAGTGTCACAGCAACCGACCATGCAGATTTAGATATACCAAATGGGATATTTGGACTATTGGGAGAAAATGGAGCGGGAAAGACAACTTTGATGAGAGTTTTGACCACTGTGCTTAAACCTACAAACGGAATGGTTACATTAGACGGAATTTTGTATAGCGAAGGAAACTATGAGAAAAATCCGAAGAAAGATAGGGTATTTACCACAGGAAATTGAACTGTATCCTAATTTGACGGTTCAGGAGTGTTTGGAGTATATGGGAGATCTGGCAGGTGTTCCGAAAGCAGAATGTAGAAAGCGGATAGATTATTATTTGAAAAAGACCAGTCTTATAGAACATCGTAAGAAGAAAATGAAGCAGTTATCAGGCGGTATGAAGCGACGGGTAGGATTGGTGCAGGCGCTTTTAAATGAACCGGAATTTTTAATTGTGGATGAGCCAACTACCGGTTTAGATCCGGAGGAACGTATTCGCATCCGCAATTTGTTAGTAGATTTTTCTGAAAACAGAACGGTTTTGTTTTCAACTCATGTGGTAGAAGACTTAGCTGCCACCTGGCAATCAGCTTGCAATTATGCATAAAGGTCGATTTCTGTATGCGGGTTCTATGAAGAATTTGACAGAAGAAGCACAGGGGAAAATCTGGATTTGCAAAGTACCTGATGAGAGAAAAGCAAGAGAAGTGGAACAGAAGTATCGTATTACATCTAAACAGTATGTTGAGGGGGGATTGCAGTTAAGAGTGATTTCTGAAATACAGCCAGAATTGGAGTGTATGTCAATTCCTGCAACGTTGGAAGATGCTTATATTTATGTGACGAATCAATACGAGTAGATAAAGCACCATCTGATGCTTTACTACCAGTTGCACGTTGTTCGCTTTGAATATTTGTGGAGAAAAAGTATGTATTATTTTGGCTTTCTATAAAACCTATAAACCAGCCATTTATATCCTGCCCGTTCACTCGTCCGGTTCCGGTTTTTCCATAAATTCTCCATTTTCAGAGGCGGTAAGATGGATGGAATTTTTGACGGCATGAATATTAGCAGGAGTAAAGTTGAAGTTGTTTCGATATAAATTTTTCAAAAGTTCAACTTGTTCTACTGGTGAAATCTTTAAGGATGACTGCATCCAGTAGGAAGAGAAATCTCCGGATATATTTTTATTGCCATATCCTATTTGCTGAAGGTATGAATTTATAGTGGAAGATCCGAGCTGCTTGTCGATTGATTCAAAATACCAGTTTGTATATATCTTTTAAAAGGTATATGATTAAGAAAAACGGCAGGAGGTATCTGAATGAAATCACATAAATATTGGTCTATCGGTGCACTGATTACAATGCTTGGAACTTTTTATACAGGTTATAAGGGATCAAAAGAAGGCCATAAGTACTTTGCAGCAAGTTCTTTGCTTTGCATGATTATGGCTATTTATACAGGACACAAGATGATTTCTGGTAAAAGTAGGAAGAAAAAAGAAGTTTCAGTAGAGAGTGTTGAAGATTAAAAAACAAAATATTTTAATAAATAACGCCGGTGCGGGATTTTTGATATCCAGTACTGGCGTTATTTATTCTACAGGGGCTTGGGGGTGTAGCCACCAAATATACTATTCGTTTTCTGCTTCGGCAAGTTTGTTAAGGATCCACTCCCTATTGATAACTATTTCATCATCATCGCGGAGATCCTTGAAATCATTGCAGTGTGAAGAAGCAAATTCATACATATTGTCAATGTCAACTGCACCAGTAATCTCACCCTTATTAATGATTACAAGAATATTTGTTCCGTCGTCGTCGACAGCAAAGCGCAGTTCATCAAATTCTATATCGGGATCATTTTTGAGAATAGAATCTGTCGCAAGTAATTTAACAAGTTCCATTACCCTGTCATCTTTACCTGCATCAAAGATCTGGATCTTTTCAACGAGCTGATTTGCTGATGTCACAATCCGGTATAAGTACTTTTCGGTACGATAATCAGCCAAAGCATTTTTTTCATAAAATATTTCATATGTCTTCTTTACTTCTGATTCAGGAACCAGATAAATCATGACAAGATCTTCCATCTGGTGATAGAGTGTGGAGTAGTTTAAACGAAAGGTCTCTCCACAGCTCGGGCAGGTATAAAGGAAAATAGATTGATTAAGTACCTTCTCTTTCATTTCAGGATCCAGTGCAGTATTAATACTGTCCCAGAGCTCAAAATCTCCCTCATGATGGCAGGAAGGACAAGTTACCTTTTCTATATGATGTCTTGACATAAATGATCCTCCTTTCAGTGAGATAAATCTATAGTTTTTCTATTGTAGAATAATCTTATCCGCTATTATTTCGCCAGAAAATTACTCTGTATCTCCATCGGCATATGATAAGCCTGGCCTCGTTTTGCCAGGCTGTATAGTTTAAAGCTCATGAGTTCCGGAGTCGCATTCAAAGAGCTGCAGAGTCCGAAATAATCCAGGTCTTCGTTCTGAACCATATCTTCAATCTCCTCATCATCAATCAGAAGATCGGCAGCAAACAGATTGGCCTGGTATTCTGTATTATCCGTCATATTGTAGAGGGTATCATCTTGCATTGGAGCCATTTTCAGCTGGGAACGATGCAGGATGATATGCCCTAATTCATGGGCGGCAACGATCATCTTTTCTTCTTCTGAAAGGAAACTGCTGATCATGACATAGATTGTCTTACAGCTCATAAAACAGTATCCTTTCAGTGTCTTATATCTGGAAGTTTCACCGACCACAATGTTCATCTGATCCATGATCTCAAATGGATCTCGGGTTCCATATTTCTTGATTAATTTCTTTGTTTCTGTATATATGTAAGTGTTTCTCAAATAAATCACCTCAAAAGTAAAAAATAAAAAGGGCAGAAATATCCTTGTAACTATAAGGTAACAGATTAGGTGTACAATAATCCCGCCTTCTATTATTTTTCCTCTTGGTTTTTCAGATATTTTTTCGGTGTAAATTTCTTTGCACGTCTTTTGGAATCCAGATAAAGGCTCTGGATCTCATCCATAAAAGCTATTTTATCTTCGTCTGTCAGTGACTCCACCGGCAAACATAGCTGCAGCCTGTTCCAGAATCTGCTGAGCCTGTCTGGCACCACGGTTACCAAACTGTTCGGATGCTTCTGTGATAAAAGCTTCATTCTCACTCATGAGATAAGAAACGTCACACTGTAATGCATCTGCCAGTTTCTGATACAGAACATTTTGTTTTGGAAAACGTCCTTCTACTTCCCAGGATCGAATGGTCCTATATGAAACACCAACCATGCTGGCCAGTTCCTGCTGACTCATCTTTTTTTCTTTTCTTAATGATCTTACTTTTTCACCGAATGTCATAAACATACCTCTTTCTAAGCCTTGTCTTATAAGTTTCATTAGCCGCTTCAAGGCAAAACGGGAAATGTGTCTCCTAAAAAATAAAAATTAATCTTGACAAAGGGAGATATCTCTCCTATAATGTGAATCACAGATAAGGGGAAACATCTTTCCTATAAGATACACAATATTTCCTCTTTTGTCAATGGATATGTGAAATGAATTTCCTGTAATTCAATGAAAACAGGAAGGATAGACAATCATTGATAGTCAAAATGGGATACATGTTACAAAAAGAGGAAAGACGTATGGGAGGTGGCAATGTGAGTCAGGATCAGACTTCTATTATCTGTATTGATCTGAAGTCCTTTTATGCTTCTGTAGAATGCGTAGAACGTGGGCTGAATCCATTTAAAACAAACCTGGTGGTTGCAGATCCGACCAGATCAAAGTCAACAATCTGCCTGGCAATCACTCCGGCTATGAAGTCTCTTGGCATCAAGAACCGGTGCCGGATCCATGAGATACCGGATTGTGTGAAGTACATCACAGCCATGCCAAGGATGCAGCTGTATATGGATTATTCCGCAAAGATCTATGGAATCTATCTGCGGTACGTCTCAAAAGAAGATATCCATGTGTACAGTGTTGATGAGTGTTTTATTGATGTGACAAACTATCTGCAGCTTTATCATCTTACTGCAAAAGAAATGGCGGTAAAGCTTATGCAGGCAGTCATGGAGGAAACTGGCATCACTGCAACTGCAGGTGTGGGAACCAATCTGTATCTTGCTAAGATCGCAATGGATATCGTAGCAAAGCATGTGGATGACCATATTGGAATCCTGGATGAATTCTCTTACAGAGAGCAGCTATGGGATCATAAACCATTAAGTGACTTCTGGAGGATTGGATCCCGGACTGAAAAAAAACTAGCCGGTTACGGGATTCATACAATGGGTGATATTGCAATGGCTTCTTTAAGATCCGAAGACTGGCTGTATAAGATGTTTGGGATTGATGCAGAGCTGTTGATCGATCATGCATGGGGTTATGAAACATGCCGGATGAGTGACATCAAGAACTATCATTCGGAAGAGCACAGCCTAT
>NZ_JAYFUY010000081.1:0-15333 GCF_059933065.1 Blautia sp. HA3515
CTATTAAATTGCCCTTTTTATGCCATTTTTTCAAATGTACACCGCTTGTCACCCTGCTCTCCCCATGCTATGATAAACAAAACTAATACATTGTTTCGTAAATAACTATGTATTAGTTTTAGCAAAGGGGGAAAATCATGTACAGCAGCAAAAAGACAAAATTTTTGAATATCCTGTGTATTGTACTGGCCTTATCCCCCGGTCTGATACGCCTTACCAGGCATCATTTTCCCAATGTATCAAGTAACTCCCTGATCTGTGTTCTTTACATTACTGCTGCGCTGATCTGGCTGACCCAGCTGCAACTCCGCCTGCTGCGCAAAGAAGAACGCAGCTATCTGGTTTTTGCTGCTTTGCTGATCATTTTCCTGATGGTTATCCGTACAACAAAATATATATTTATTCCGGAAGATACTCCTGCTGCTCGATATATCTGGTATCTTTACTATTTTCCCCAGACCTATATCGTACTTCTTATGTTTTTTGCTGTGTTATATACCGGAAAGCCTTACGGCAGTTCCATCTCTCCCAAATGGAAGCTGCTGCACATACCTGCACTTCTCATCGTTCTGGGTATCCTTACCAATGATCTGCACCAACTGGCATTCCGTTTTTCCGGCAGCATTTCCCATTGGGTGGAAGATGAGCCTTATTCATATGGGCCTTTTTATATTGCTTCCCTGATCTGGCTGGCAATTATGTTCGGAGCTATCCTGATTCTTTCTTTTGTGCACTGTATTTCTCTGGATTGCCGTAAAAATATATGGATGCCCTGTATCCCTCTGGCTGCTGCCTTGATTTACCTGATCCTGTTTCTGAAGGATCCATATTCTCCCCTGCAGCGACTTTTCAAAACAACGGATATGATCACCTTCCTGTTTCCTGCCTTTATGGAAGCTTTGATACAGGCAGGGCTTTTTCCTTCCAATGATCAGTATTCCCTTTTGTGGAGAGTATCTGATCTGGGGAAGACAGGGATCATGGATATGCAGGGGAATATCTGCTATCAGTCAGAGAAAAGCCTTCCAGTTACAGAAGCACAGGTTCTTGCCGCCTTGTCCTCCCCTGTTACCCTTGCGGACAGCAGTATGGTCCTGAACAGCCATCAGATCCATGGAGGCTATGGTTACTGGCAAACAGATTTTTCTCAGATCCAGCAGATCAACAAGTCTCTGGCTGACCTGGGCGATATCGTAGCGGAACAAAATTCCATTCTGGAAGGCGAAAACCGGCTGGCGGAAAAGAAAGCCTCCATCCAACAGCAAAATCAGCTGTACGACTTGATTTCCAGGATGTTTCCCACCAGCTTTTTATGCTGCATACGATTCTGTCAGATCTCCCGGAAAATGAATCTGTTTTTGAAAATAAAATGAAATATGCCTCCGTTTTAATGGTTTACATAAAGAGAAGGACAAATCTCCTGCTCCTTATCAATCAACAGGACTGGATCCCTGGAAGGGAACTTGCTCTTTCACTTGCTGGAATCTCTTGGAATATGTCCGGCTATCCCACATAACGGCCTATGGCACTTATCAGGATGAATTTTCTATACCTGGTGTGTACGCTCTTGCCATATACCAGCTTTTCCAGCAAGTTCTGGAAGCCTGCCTTCCTGATGCACAAGCCCTGATGCTCCAACTGACCATTACGGAAACGATTCATTTTTATATGGAAATAAGTTGCCCAGAGAGCATATTCCCTCTGCTTCCTGCCGCAAAGCAAATCCAGGCTTTAGGCGGAACTGTGAAAACAGAATCCGATCCGGATACCCTGTTTCCTTACTGTGACCTTTAACGCCATGGATTTTAAGGGAGGTGATGCCACATGAGCCATTATGCACAGCTTTCATCTTCTTTTCATGCCTTTATGGGACTTTGCAGCATCCTTTTAATGACCCCTGCTGTCTGTTTTATGATAACCAGCCTGCTCCCATGGATTTTCCCGAAAGAGTCAGTGGATCGGAGGTGTTTTATGCTGCCTTTGCATCCTGTTCATGCAAGGCCTTTGTGATCTGGGCCGTGACGGTTCCCAGAAGCTTTCTCCAACCTTTTTGGCACAGCTTACCGGTTCTCTGCCCTGGATCGCAGTTCCCGGACTATTGATCATTTTAATGTTATTTGAGGGATTATTTGGCTGCTCTTTGTACAGACAACAGAAAAAGCACCTTAACCCAGGTGCCATCAAAGAAAGTCTTGACGCCCTTCCGGACGGAATCTGTTTTGCACGGCAAAACGGTGTCCCTCTCCTTATCAATACACGTATGGAACAGCTTTGCAGTCAGCTTCTGGGGACAAGACTTCAAAATACCAATTTTTTCTGGCATTCTCTGCAGGTTCAGGAGTACAATAAGAAAATCCACAACATTTCCACAGGAACAACTATTACTCTTCAGTTTCCTGATGGTACGGTCTGGGATTTCCGCCGCAAGGAATTGTCCCTGAAAAAAGACAGTATATGGCAATTCTCTGCCTGTAATGTTACACAGCAATATCTTTTAAATCAGGAACTGAAACAGCAAAATGACCAGTTGAATCAGGTCAATGAGCACCTGCGGCTTTTCAGTTATGAAGTAGAAAAATTACCAGGGAAAAAGAAAATCTGGCCGCCAGAGTAAAGCTGCATGATGAAATCGGGAGAGCGCTTCTGTCTTTCCGCATTTATCTGGAGCAGCCCTGTGACAAGCGCAGCAGACAACAGCTTGTGCCTTTGTGGGAATATATCGTCTCTGCCATGGAGCAGGGCATCTCCCCTGAAAGTACTGACAGCCTGGACAAGGTTCTCACTGCCGCCCAAGCTCTCGGGATCCACGTGGAAGGATGTTCTGAGCTGCCTCTTTCCCACAGCAAAGGTTCTGAACTGCTTCTTGCAGCCTTGAAAGAGTGTATAAATAATACTGCCAGGCATGCCCATGGAACCCATGTATACCTCCAAATTAGCGAAACATCTGACAGGATCTGCGCCAGCTTTACCAACGACGGAACCCCTCCTTCCGGAAAAATCGTGGAAAAGGGCGGACTTAAAAATCTGCGGACAGCTATTACAAAAGCACATGGCAGCATGGAAATATCCAGCGCCCGGCCTTTGTATTATATATAGAAATTCCAAAAGGAGAATCTTAATTGCGAAAAATAAATGTGATCATTGTAGATGACCAGTATATGGCAAGACAGCTTTTTGAGCTGTACATAAAAAGCAGTGGCCGGTATCAGCTGGCCGGTACCGCCAGTTCCGGCCAACAGGCTCTGTCCCTTGTACAGGCTGTTTCTGCAGACCTGATCCTGATGGATATCCTGATGCCTGATGGGGAAAACGGTCTGGAAACAGCAGCCAGGATCAAAGCTATCCGTCCCTGGATCCGGATCATTGCTGTTACCTCTATGGCGGAAGCCTCCTGGCTGAAACGAGCCAGGGAAATCGGGATTGAAAGCTTCTGGTACAAGGAGTCTTCTAAAAAGACAATATTAGATGTAATGGACTGTACCATGAACGGCGATTCTGTATATCCGGATCAGCCACCCAAGGTAAAGCTGGGGCTTTCCAGCAATACAGAGTTTACTCAGCGGGAGCTGGAAGTGCTCCGCCTGATGACCCGGGGTATGTCCAATTCTTCCATACCGCCGGTGAGCTGGGCATTTCCGAGAACACTGTCGAATCCCATATCCAGCATATGCTTGATAAAACCGGCTATAAAAACAGGACCGAACTGGCCATTGAAGCTCCGGATCCGCGGAATCGTGGTAAGTATTCCCTGATTTATCACTGTTCTCCATTCACTTTTTGATCCCGGCTTCTTTCTTTCTTTATCATCCTTTCAGGTGATGTTATTTTTCTCTGAAGTTATATAATTGTAAAGAGGAGATTCTGTCCTGTCATATGATACACAGAACAGAAAATAACATTTTTCAGGAGGTATGAATATGAAAAAGACAAACCGACAGAATGAGCAAAGCTTCTTTCGCTGGTGACGGGCCATACTGGCGGTGCTTTGCATCATCTCCGATTCACGGTTAAGGCCCAGGATTGTGGGTTCGTTCATTTATCATTACCGGACCAGACACTTACCGGATTGCCTTTGGGGAAGACTACAGGGGCAAAGAATCCGTCACCACCATTCGTAACCAGACCACTATTCCCATGCGTCTGGATATCCAGCGATCCGTTGCCCGCACAAAGAGTGCGTCACCCCTCCAAAATTAAAACAATTTGAATGGGGCGAAAATTCAGTTACTAATACTTCCTCCGGTTTTGTGATCCTGGAACCAGGGGAAACCCTATCTATGACTTTTATCTTTCCGTTCGGACTATTCATCCGGCTCTTCCTGTACGCTTACAGCCACCCGTTCCAATATTTCTGACATCGGCGGCAAAGCTTTTGTCCAGGCGCAGCCGATCCCTGTGGAAGGCTCCATTTCCGGTGCATTAGTGGATTATGGTCTTAATCCCGACGAAAATGCCAGATATTTTTCTCTTTCCCTGGCAACCAAGCGTTATGTAAATCTGGAACTGATCAGTAATAACAAAAACCAGGTGACCGCATGGGTTTACTCCAAGGATAATCCCACCTCCCATATGGCAAAACTGGAGTCCGATGCATCCGCTGACCATTTCTCCGGTATACTGGATGCGGGAGATTATGTGCTGAAGCTTGCCTACACACGAAGACAAGGCTCCCCAGCCAGAACGGAAGTCTTCACTTTGAACATTAGCGGAAGAGAATATATCCAGGCTACAGGTGTGACTCTCACCTGCTCCTCTTCCAATCCTTCCTTCGATTCCAGCATTAAGAAAAAGGCAAAGACCTTTACCATCACTGCCACCACCGTTCCCGCCAACAGCGATGACAAGCTGTCCTGTATTCTTGCAGACGGCAACATTCCCAGCAGTGATTACCTGATCAGCGGCAATGTAGAAGGGCAGAATCAGGCAACATTCACCACTCACTTACGGTATTGCATCCTGGGCTCATTATACTTATGGTTATACACGGCTTTCAGTAAAAACAGAGGCTGGGGTTCTTTCCAACAATGTGGACATCATCGGAAAAGCAGCTGCACCGGTGGTCAGCGATGTAACCAGCTATTATAATAAGATCCTCTTTAACAAATGTCAGATTGGAGACAGCATGTATCCTTCTGCTTCTCAGCCGGTAAAAGTTTATATGAAATCCGGAAAGAAATGGGTATTAAAAACCACAGTAAAGAATGGCAGGCCTTTTCCAGATCAAGAAATTAAAGCCAAACACCAAGTACCCAGTTCAAGTTTGTTTCTGCCTGCAAGGGACCTGACGGATCGCTGATCAATGGTTCTTCAACTGTGAAAACATATCGGACAGGACGAAAAGTCAAGCCGGCTATCCGTTCCATTTCCGTCAGCAATGTAAAGGTTACCTATAACTCCAGATTTGAGAAGTACATGGGGAAATGGACATGGCGTAAATATTACACCACCCGCTTCACTGTGAATGTTCAGCTGAAGAAGCAGCTTCCAGGTACACAGGGCTTATATATAGACGGTGTCAAATGTAAAGGAAAAGGGACTAGCTTTAAAGTAAACCTTTCTTATTCCGGCAATCACAGTGGACGCAAAACACCGATTAATGTTCTACCAGGTTCTTCCAATACCAGCCGGGACAAGGGACTGGGCATAAATGCAAAAACAAAAGTTACCATTCGTTAAACCATGATATATATGATATACAGTATAAGGCGGCTGCACCTGGCAGCCGCACCTTTCTTGATCGCATCGATTAATCTGCGTGCAAATACCAAAAGCGAATGCAGGTTTAACCTACATCCGCTCTGTTTTCATGTTGATTCCCGAATGATCAATTCCGTATCAAGTATAAGAGACTTCATCTCTTCCTGTGGTTCTTCCAGCAGTTCCAGAAGCATTTCACAGGCTGTATAGCCCATCTGGAATTTTGGCTGGTTCACCGTTGTAATAGAAGGGGTTGTCATAGAAGATAACTCGATATTATCGAATCCTACTACCAGAATGTCCCGCGGTACATGCAGATGAAAACGCTTTGCCGCACGGATCACTGCTGCCGCAAAAACATCTGATATTGTAAAAAATGCATTTGGCCGGCTGTCAGAATTCAACAGTCTGCATATTGCTGCATATGCCATCTCATAGCTTACTTCCGGCAGCTGCACGATCCACTGCTTCGGAATCATCACCTCTGCCTTCTGAAGTGCATTCATAAATCCTTCCTGACGCCTCCTGGCATATTTAAAATTCCCCGGTCCATTGATCAGGGCAATCTTGCTTCCACCATTTGACAGAAGATATTCCGTTGCAATTTCTGCTGCTTTGGTGTCATCAATACTGACATACGGATAATCTGCGTGTTCATTGTATTCACAGCATTGTACCAGAGGTGCGATCGTCCGTATCTGATTCAGTGCCTCTTCTGATATACGGTTTAGAAGAATTACACCTGCGGCATCCACTCTTCGCAAAAGATTACAGAAATCCAGCATATTTCCTTTATTCAAATGTGATTCATGAATCAATAAATGGCAGCCATGCGCCTTCGCAGATACTCGTGCTCCCCGGATGATTTCCTGATAAAATGCATTTTCGATTCCCCGGAATATTCAGAACGATCAATGGTTGTGTTTCTTTTGAAACAGTGACCGTATTTTCCATCTGGCATCCCAGTGAACGCATAGCCTCTTCTACCAGGCGGATCGTCGGCTCTTTCACCAGTTCCCTGTGATTCAGGACTCTTGACACTGTTGCCGGTGAAACCTGTGCTTTCTCAGCAATTAATGAAACGGTTATCTTCTTCATGCTTTCTCTCTTTTTCAGGTTTTATGTTTTTATTTTATCCTGTGTTTTATTCAGCCTTTTTTAATTTCTGTTTGATCTGCGGTCCTATGATCTGTACCATAATAACCAGCAGTAAGATAATTCCCTTGATCGCGTTGTTGATAAGAGAGTCCATCTTAAGGGACACGATGATCTTATCAATGATCGTATAGGACATTGCACCGAACAGGATTCCAAGACATTTTCCTTTACCACCGGACATGCTGATTCCACCAAGTACTGCTGCTGCGATCGCATACATTTCATAGCTGTTTCCTGTTGTTGCCGGATCAGCAGAAGCATTCATCGCAATCCAGAGAAAAGCACCAATTCCAACAAGTGCACCTGCGATCACAAATACGGAAATTTTCACAGCAGCAGTATTGATTCCCGCCATCTGTGCACCTTTCATATTACTTCCTACTGCATATACTTTTTTACCGTATTTTGTGCTTGTTGTAATATATACAAAAACAAGAGTCATGATAATAAGAATCAGACCAACGATTGGAATCGTAGATACTTTTCCGTTACCGAAATTGTAAAGAGTCTGATAAGAAGACTGGCTGTTTGCCATTTTGTAAACGGAACTACCTCCACCAATCAGTGCTTTGTCCACATGCTGGCAGAAATACTGTGCAAAAGAACGATAAATCAGCATTGTTGCAAGTGTAACGATAAATGCAGGCATCTGGATCCATCCTACCATCACGCCATTGATCAGTCCGCAGAAGGCACCAAACAGAACCGCAAATAAAAATGTGAGGATAATGCTATTTGTTATGTTAAAGATCATAACAGAAAATCCACCATCAAGAGCCAACATAGAACCTACGGAAAGGTCGATCTCACCAGTGATACAGATCAGTCCCATGCCCAGTCCAATGATACCGATTACTGCGGAATGACGAAATACATTCATCATACCGCTCCAGGTCAGTCCGTTTGTTGTCAGTGCATATACAATAAAAATTGCCACAAAAACAATGATATAACTATTTTCTCCCAGAAATCCTACAATACGTCCAGGAACTGTTGCATTCTTTTTACTCATCTTATTTTCCCTCCTCTGTCTGTGCCGCATTTGTTGAATACATCATAACTGTCATCTCATCAATTTCCTGATGTTCCAGGATCTTGATGATCTCGCCGTTATAAAATACCGCACAGTAATCGGCAACTTTCTGGATCTCTGGTATTTCCAGTGTATTGATCAGAATTGTTTTTCCCTGTTTAGCAAGTTCCAGGATCAGTTTGTAGATTTCTGCTTTTGCTCCTACGTCAATTCCCTGTGTAGGATTGTCAAGAAGAAGAATTTCTGCATCTGTATTCAGCCAACGCGCAAGAAATACTTTCTGCTGATTTCCACCACTCAGAGAGGTGATCGGATCTTCCCAGGAATTTGCCTTAATGTTCAGCATATCCTTGTATTTCTTGTATCTTTCGACTTCTTTCTTTTTTGAGATGACTGGCTTCCATGCGGAAAGGGTATGCTCTGACAGATACATATTTTCCAGGATACTCATATCCGGAATCACAGAATTTTCCTTCCTGTTTGTTGCCAGCATTGCAATCCCATCGGTCATGGCCGTATGAATGGAATGATCCCTCATGACTTTACCCATCGCACGCATCTCGCCGCTGTATGCTCTTGTTACACCGAACATACACTGCATCAGTTCACTGCTTCCGGCGCCCTGAAGACCAGTCAGTCCAACGATGCTACCTTTTTTCACTGCCAGATTGATATTGTGAAAACCTTCTCCACTGAAATTCTTCAGCTCCAGGATCATATCTCCAAGGGGTCTTTTTTCATAAACATCCTGATCTGAGTATTTCTCACCAACCATCATACGCGTCACAGCTTCTGGTGTGGTATCTTTTATATTTCCGGTGCCTATAAATTCTCCGTTTCGGAATACGGTATATCGGTCTGATAGGCGGAAAATCTCTGGCATTTTATGTGAAATAAAGATAAAGGAAGTTCCCTTTTTCTTCAAATTATTGACAATATCAAACAGATGTGCCACCTCATCATTATTTAATGATGTTGTAGGCTCATCCAGAATCAGAAGTTTTGCTTTAAAAAACAGAGCTTTTGATATTTCAAGCAGCTGTTTCTGGCTTGTTTTTAATTTAGAAACCTGCTGTGTAGGATCAATATCCACTCCCAGTTCCTGAAACAGTCTCTCTGCCTCCTGAATCATTTTTTTCTTATCCAGGCGGCCCAGTTTATTTGTGTATTCTTTCTGAAGGAATATATTTTCATAAACTTTTAAATCGTTGAATAAATTTAATTCCTGATGTACAAAAGCAATTCCCATATTCTCGGACTGCTTGATCGTAATATTTTTTAGTTTATTTCCATCAAATTCAATTTCACCTTTATCGCGGGGAAATACACCCGTCAAAACGTTCATAAGCGTTGACTTTCCCGCACCATTTTCGCCAAGAAGTGCATGCACTTCCCCCTTTTCTACTGTAAGCTGTACATTTTTCAGTACCGGAACCCCACTGAAGGACTTACAGATGTTACTCATCTGCAGCAAACTCATAATTCTCGCCTCCTCGCCCGATCTGTCAGGCTTTTTGATACACTGCTCTGATACATATTCACTTAATTATCTGACAGAAGGGAACTTTGCAGTTCCCTTCGTCATTTCTGTCTTATTTAAAACAATTATATCATGAAAATATTTGATTTAGAAAGAAGGATAATCTTTTACATTGTCCTTATTTACGATTTCTGCAGGCAATTACATGATCCTGTTCTACATCTTTTCCATCCAGATAATCAACCATATCCTGGATTGCTGTCTGGATCATTGCCGGGCTGTAAGTTACAGATACAATACCGCCAAACTGATCTGCGATATCTGTGAAGGATTCTCCACGAAGTACTGCATAAAGTTCATCTAGTCCGCCACAGCCTGTCAGATATGGTGTATTTCCAAGGAATTTTTCTTTTGTTGCATCGTCAATTCCGCCACCCTGAAGAGCTTCAAGGATACCCATTGCAAGTTCATCATCTTCTGCATAGAACCATTTGATATCTGCATTTGATGCATCACCCAGCAGAGATTCAAAAGAGGTTTTTGTATCAGAACGGCTCCAGTTCATAGCGCCTGAATATGTAATGGAGTTCAGATCATCTTCTGACCATTTTGCATCGTCTGCGATTGTTTTTCCATCATATTCCAGTTCTCCTGTAAGGTATTTTGTAAATCCGCTGTCACGGAGAGTTGTTACAGAAGAAGTATCTCCTTCGTATACATAAACTGCATCACCAGGTTTCAGTCCCTGCTCTGTATAGTAAGCCGCACATGCTGCGCCGATACCTTCGTTGTCACCTTTTACATTGGATACTGCACTGTCAGCCACACCATCGATGATACGGTCAAATGCTACATATGGGATCTCAGCGTCAACCAGCTGCTGGATTGCAGACTGAACAGTGTCATCGATCGGCTGAATAACAACGGCGATATTGTCTTCACCAGCTGCGATGATATCTTCAATGTTGACGATCTGTTCTGCCGCATCTGCAGATGTGATCAGTTCTGCACTGTAAGTTCCGGCATCATTTACTTCTTCGATTTTTTCTTTTGCAAATGTTGCTACAGAACCAGTCCAGCCGTGGTCTTCTGGAGCTGTCAGTACATAAACGTGTGTAGCATCTCCTTCTCCGTCCGCAAATACAGGAGTAACCATACTACCCATTGTCATAGCTGCGATAAGCGTGCAAACTACTGTTTTCTTCATAATTCATTTCCTCCTTTTGGAATATGTTTGTTTTTAATAAGCGGTTTTCCCCCGCATTATTTCAGCATTTAATAACGTATTGATTCAGAGTACATTTTCAGATCACAAACTGTCTCATGTATCTCAGAGAAAGTTTCAGGCTGTCCAGAACTCGTTCTTCAGAACCTTCAAAAGATTTATCTTCGATTTCAATACAGGTATATCCTTCAAATCCAATGTCTGTTAATGCGGACACATATTTGCCCCAATCCACATCTCCCAGTCCTGGAAGCTTCGGTTTCATATACTGAAGCGGATATGCCATTGTTCCACACTCTTTCAGTTTCTCTTTAAAAAGTTTTATGTCTTTGTAATGTACATGGAAAATTTTATCCTTAAACTCGTAAAGCGGCTGAATGTAATCAATCATCTGCCATACAAAATGAGATGGATCATAATTGATTCCGATATAATCACTGTCAAGAATATCAAAAACTTTTCTCCAGATTACTGGTGTGGTCATCAGGTTCTGTCCACCTGGCCACTGATCTCCATCAAAGAGCATGGGGCAGTTTTCAATCGCAATGCGGACTTTCTTTTCTTCTGCATAACGCACGATTGGAATCCAGATTTCTTTTACCAGTTCCAGATTTTCTTCTACTGTCTTTGTCTGGTCTCTTCCAATAAAGGTTGTAACAAGGTTAATTCCAAGTTTTTTGCTTGCATCAATCACTTTATATAAGTGTTCTATGTTGGCAGCTCTTTTTTCCAGATTACCATCCATGGTATTCGGATAAAATGCCAGAGAAGAAATCTCTACATTTTTCTCTTTGCAATAAGAAAGGATTTCTTCTGCTTCTTTATCTCCCAGATTTGCCACATCAATGTGGCTGACTCCTGCATATCTGCGCTCTGCTTTAGCTTTGGGCCAGCAGGCAACTTCCACACATTCATAGCCAATCTCGGAAACCGTATCGATCATTTTTTTGAAATCATAATCTTCCAGAATTGCACTGACTAACCCTATCTTCACTCTAATTCCTCCTCATCTATGCGAACGGTTCTTCCAAGTTCGCTTGATTTCAGACTTCCGAAAATTGCTTTCATTGCACTGAGTACACTTTTTCCTGGAACAGCAGGTTCTGTGTCATTTTCCACAGATTCTACAAATGAATCAATGATTCCTGATTTTGTCTGATTATCATTTGTCTGGATCTGGTCGATATCATATAACACTTTTCCGCCGTCTTTGCGGATCAGTTCGATACAGTATTTCGGATCATGATAAATCTTAAGCATTCCTTCTGTACCATAGATGATCGTGGAATTGTCTTCCTCTCCATAATAGGTCCAACTGGCTGTCATCGTTCCGATGATTCCACTCTTCATCTTGTAAATACAGATTGCATTATCATCTACACCGATCAGATTTCCATTACTGTCTTTCTTATCCAACGTTGTCACTGTAGCAGTTGTTTCTTCTACTGTATCATTAAGCAGATACTGGATCAGGTCTGTCTTATGTACTCCAAGGTCGGCCATTGCTCCCATTGCAGCTCTCTTCTTATCAAAGAACCAGTTTCTGTGGGCCGGCATCTATACTCCATGTTTCCGGGCCGCCATGTCCGAAAGTTGTTTTGAAAGTAAGAACGCTTCCGATATCTCCACGCTGGATCAGCTTTCGTGCTTCTGCATGAGCCTTTGCAAATCTCTGATTCTGACCGATCATAAGTTTTTTGCCCATCTGCTCTGCTGTATCCACCATCATCTGGCAGTCTTTTAATTTTGTCGCCATGGGTTTTTCACAAAGTACATGTTTTCCTGCTTTTAATGCTGCAATCGTAATTTCGGCATGAACATGATTTGCCGCGCATACACTGACTGCATCAATTTCCGGATCTGCCAGCATATCCTCAATGCTTTCATAAGACTTGCAGCCATATTTTTCAGCAAGATCCTTTGCCCGCTGCAGATTCAGATCATAAAGGCCGGTCAGTTTTGCATTCGGATTATCCAGATATTCCGGAATATGACGAACCTGTGCAATCTTTCCACAGCCTATAATTCCGACTTTTACCATCTCATTACCTCCTTTATGATTTCATATGTTTTCATTTTTCTTTCAGTTTTTGTTTCATTTTTCATTTAAAACATATCATTTTTCAGAAAAATGGTCAACATTTTTGTGCTATACGTATGTTATTTCTATGTTTTGCATCTTTTTATTATATATTTTTGACATTTATTACTATATTTCCTTATTTGTTTCAGAAATCTTTTCATTTCTTTCATTTTAAGTAACATAAAAAAGAGGGATGTGGGTGAATACCAAATTCCCACATCCCTTTCTTTAGTCTTTTTCCCAATATGACTGGATCTGTTCCCGGTTCATCCCTTCCCCGATCACAATGATCACTGCCTGGCCGGCTGAAACCGGCTGTACTGTGATCTCTCCATGGGTGGCATTTACTTCCATCCACCCTTCCCCTTCTTGTACAAAGCCTTTGATCCTGGAAACCTGGCCACAGCCAGGATCTTTTAAGATTTTCTCTGCTGCCCCGGCAAGTCTTTCTCCTGGAATCTCCATGTTCATAAAATAGAGCGTGTCAAATCCCTGTTTTTCATCAAAATACTGCTTTTCATAGGCTTCTGTCCGATAGCCGCAGCCAAGAAGCATATCAAAATCCTTGTCCGTCAAAGTATCCCAGTCTTTGCACAGCACTTCATCCTGGAATCTGCGGCTGCATTTTACCTGTTCCAGCGCCCGGTTCAGGTGATTGATTGCCGCATCTGCCTGTTCTTCTGAATATTTCTGGCATTTACTTAGGACCACACATCCTGCCTCTGCTGCTTCCGATGCCAGCAGATATTCCCCCTGGCCATCCAGTTTTTCCGGAAGCCCGGCATCAACAATCGTGATCACATTGCCAATCTCATACCATTTATCCAACGGTTCCTCATATAATGCGTCAAAAAATTCATCCACATCAAAGATCCCGGATGGCTCAATCAGTACCCGGTCATAACCGCACATCCCCATTGCGATCAGCTTTGTTTTGAATCGTCTTCTGTGAGTTTCCCGGTCACAGCCACCTGCGATCATTTCCAGTTCGCAGTGCTCCCCTTCCAGATCGTGAAGAAGCATCATATCCACATTCACTGCTCCGTGGTCATTCTCCAGTATTCCGATATTCATGCCTTTTCCAAGCAGATACTCCGCATATTTTTTCAAAAATGTGGTTTTCCCGGAGCCAAGAAAACCAGTGATCAGATCTACCTTTATCATCCTGTCATTCTCCTGTGCAGCACTTTCCTTTTTCCATGATCAAAACCCAAATTCCTGATAGTCTTCCGGAAGGAATCTGTGATAAATAAAATGGCAGCCTTCATCCTTAAAACAGTAATAATATGGGTCATCCTCTTTATCCAGAAAACGGATCAGATAATCAAATTCATCACTGTCCATTTTTGTAAACTCTATCTTCGCCCAGTATTTATCAAAAAGCTCCCGAATCCGTTCAATAGTACAGTCATGATCTGGGATCAGCTGGATCAGTGCCTTGATAAATTCATCCGGCTGGGTGTGCTCATGTACATACACGCTTCCTTCCTCCGGTATATGGAAGCAGAACCTGTCCTTTTTATGAGACACAGCCACATCGCCTAACTTCCTCTTTATGGACTCCGGCATTTCTTTCAACCGACCTGCCATCTCCTCTTCGCTGTCCTGTGTACTGAAAAAATGATTCAATGAAGACAGTGGATAATACAGCTGTATTTTTTCTTTCTGGTAGCCCAGCTTTGCCTGCTCTTCCTTGATCACATCGATTAAGCTGTGTTCCAGCTTCTGAAATCCCTGATCCATCTTGATTCTCCTCTCGTCTAAAGCCACTTATGCCGCATTGGCGTTGATAATTTGGTGGAGCAGCCATGTTTTTAAAAAAAAAAAAAAAAAAAAAAAAAAAAAAAAAAAAAAAAAAAAAAAAAAAAAAAAAAAAAAAAAAAAAAAAAAAAAAAAAAAAAAAAAAAAAAAAAAAAAAAAAAAAAAAAAAAAAAAGGAGAGAAAAAAAAAAAAAAAAAAAAAAAAAAAAAAAAAAAAAAAAAAAAAAAAAAAAAAAAAAAAAAAAAAAAAAAAAAAAAAAAAAAAAAAAAAAAAAAAAAAAAAAAAAAAAAAAAAAAAAAAAAAAAAAAAAAAAAAAAAAAAAAAAAAAAAAAAAAAAAAAAAAAAAAAAAAAAAAAAAAAAAAAAAAAAAAAAAAAAAAAAAAAAAAAAAAAAAAAAAAAAAAAAAAAAAAAAAAAAAAAAAAAAAAAAAAAAATTAAAAAGTTGTCAGAGTGGTTTTCATCATAACAAAAGAAAGTGTGCACAGAATGAGCAGATATAAAGTTAGATCTAATTGCTGGTTTTCTCACTCCCCAGAAACCACATTTTTAAAAATATCCGAGTATCTGCTTGGAAAAGGCATGAATATCCGAATACTCAATGACCACAGAGCAGTGAATGTGGATATGATGCTTCTTCACGATCTGCGAAGGGACGCTGCAACTGCGGAAATGACAGTGGCTGTGACCAAGAAGTTCGCAGAAGACGATTCAAAACAAAGCTGATCGCAATGGGGATGTGCGGGTATGACCGGGTACTGATTCAGCCATCCGGATCTTTGATGTGGATGAATTTTTTGACGCATTATATAAAGAACGTTGGAATTAATGGTATGAGATTGGCAATGTGATCACGATTGTTAATGCCAACTTGGAAAACTGGATGGCCAGGGGATAGT
>NZ_JAYFUY010000082.1:0-9598 GCF_059933065.1 Blautia sp. HA3515
GATATGATATACTATATGTATGAAAGAAAAACTAATACATTACAGAACTTGCGTGTGTAATATCAACTACCATATGGTGTGGTCGGTGAAATACCGGCGGAAGATATTAAAACCAGAAGTTGAGGAATATCTTCAGGAACTGGTGCAGCAGATTGCTGAGGATAAGGGATTTACTGTTCATTTATTTGAATGTGGTGAAGGGGATCATGTCCACTGTTTTGTATCAGCTCCGCCAAAGTTATCCATAACAGCAATCGTCAAGTATCTAAAGGGGATCACCGGCAGAAAACTGTTCGAACGTTTTCCGGAAATAAGAAACCAGCTATGGAAGGGAGAGCTGTGGAACCATTCCTATTATGTGGAAACGATCGGATCTGTATCTGAGGAAAATATCCGCCGTTATATTGAACATCAGAGCAAGTCGTATTAATTAAAGCGGACTGTGAATATCGGTCCGTGTGACTGTCTGAAGGGGGAAGAGGAATGCTGCTGTCACAGAAAACATCTGTAAAAATCCGGCCGGAATATTCCAATATCATAGGGCATATGTGTTATGCGGCTTCCAAACTCTGGAATGTCTGCAACTATGAACGTCATCATTATAAAGAACTGGGACTGGAAAAGTATCCGGACTGGTATTTTCAGAAAAAAGCGCATAAAGGTGATCTGTGGTACAGACAGCTTCCGTCGCAGACAGCGCAGGAGACCTGCAAGCAGCTGGATAAAGCCTGGAAATCTTTTTATGTCCTGAAAAAGACCGGAGGGATCAAAGTTCCAAATCCGCCCCGTTTTAAACAGGACAATATACCGGTCACATACATGCAGATGGGGATCCGGCATGAGAAAGGCTCAGACCAGCTGCGATTGTCCCTGCCAAAGGACCTGAAAAGCTATATGGAAGAAACCTACGGGATCCATGAACAGGTGAAATCTCAATCGGAATTGACAGAGGTAATGGAATGTTTGAAGAATTAGGAATTAGTTTTGGCACAGCACTAATCGTCTTACTTGCATTATATTTTATAATTAAGTGGGCGGTCAAAAATGGAATAAAAGAAGCCTATAGGGATATTACAGGGAAAGTCACTACCGAGGATATTGAGGCAGAACAAATATGTAACGAAGAGGAAAAATAGTTAATAAAGAGAGGTGCATATGCTATGCCAGGTATACTCGTGGTTGAAGATGATGAAAATTTAAATCGTGGAATTACATTTTCACTGAAAAAATCCGGATATGAGGTTTTTTCAGCAGAATCAGTGAAAAAAGCGAAAAGAATTGCAAGTGATAATAATGTGGATGTTACCATTTGTGATGTGAATCTTTCCGGATGGGAATGGACTGGAATTTGTAAGGTGGATGAGATGCAATTATAATACATACATTATTTGTCTTACAGCACTAGATCAGGAGATGGATCAGGTCATGGGATATGAAGCTGGGGCAGATGATTATATTACAAAGCCGTTTAGTCTTTCGGTACTTCTTTTGAAAATCGGAGCAGATTCCCGCCGCAGACGAGAAACGGAAGCCGGAAAGATGATTTCGGGAGATATCGTATTTATCGCAGGAGAAATGAAAGTCCTGATAAAGAGTCGTGAAATCAGTCTGACAAAAACGGAGTTGAAAATGCTGACTTTTTTTCTTCAGAATCCGAAACAGATTCTTTCAAAAACACAAATATTGGAAAATGTGTTTGATCTGGAAAGAGATGATGAAAATACAATCGCTGTCAATATCAGAAGACTCCGTGAGAAAATCGAAGACAATCCGGCTGCACCGGTCTATATAAAGAATATCAGAGGTCTTGGGTATATATGGAATCAGGAGGTAAGGCAGTGACAAAGAGATCTCGCAAGAAGATTACAGTAGTGCTCTCCTTGGTATTACCTGTCATATTATTGTTTGCAATATTAAATCTGCTTTGCCACGTATGTGTTTTATGAAGATTATAAATATAAAATGAATCTTATGACAGAGATTGCTGTAAAGGAAGAATTTTCCGGGCTGGATGCTGTTTCGGAATTGCTTAAGGATAAGGATATTGAAACTGACGAACAGGGAAGGCGATTATTGGAGCAATATGGATACTGGGGGAATAAAGGGAATGCATTTTATTCGCAATTCCGGCATCAGGTTATGGTGACCGGAGCTGTAAGCACTGTGATATGCGTGCTTCTTTTGACTTTTTTACTTTATTGGAAGAAAAAAAGAAGATGCGTGTCATCAGAAAATTTTAGACCAGTTGGAAGAAATTCTGATCAGATTCCGTGAAAATAAATTTGATGATTTACTGAAAACGGAAAATCATGCAGAACTGGAAAAATTGAATGACCAGCTTGAAGCAATCGGACATCATATTCAGTTGATAAAGGAAGAAGCAAGGGCAGAAAAGGAGAACACGAAAGAAATGGTTTCTGATATTTCTCACCAGTTAAAGACACCGGTTGCAGCTTTGAGAGTACATGTTTTAGTGTGCTGATGCAGAATGACTTAAGTGCCACAGAACAGGAGGAGTTTTCGTATCCGTTGTCGGAGTGCTCTGGATGGACTGGAGACATTATTGCAGTCGCTTCTTGAAATATCCAAGATGGAAACTGGACTGATTCAGATTAATAAGAAAAAACTTCCGCTTATGGATACTGTCATATCTGCTGTGAACTGTACTTATCCAAAAGCGGATGAGAAAGAAATTGAATTCGTTTTTGACTATGCAAAAGAGCTGGAAACATGCATGGTTATGCAGGATAAAAGATGGCTTGGTGAAGCTGTGATCAACGTTTTAGATAATGCAATCAAGTACAGCCCGGATGGTTCAAAAATATTTATCCGGTTACAAAAAAGAAACGATCTTGTAAGAATGGAAATTGAGGATCAGGGAATTGGTATTCCGCAGAATGAGTATCACAAAATTTTTCAACGATTTTACAGAGGAAGTTCTAAGGAGGTCATGGAAAAGAGTGGTACAGGAATCGGACTTTTTCTATCGAGAGAAATTATCGAAAAACACGCAGGTACAATCATGGTAACCTCCGGCAAAAAGAAAAAAGGAAGCACGTTTGTGATTCAATTACCATATGTTGGTTAAATTTTAAGTGGGCAGAAATCTTACAATTCTGTAAGACTTCTGCTCGTTTTTTGAAAGTGAAATGAAAGATTGTCCTGATACAATTTGGATGTAGGTTGAAAAATGACCAAATATATAAACAGGCAAAGAAAGCGTGCTGAAAAGGTACACTTTACAGAATTAAAAAGGAGGCAACACATGAGTGTGATATTAGAAACCAAGCAGCTTTGTAAGTTTTATGGCGCAGGTGAGAATCAGGTCAAAGCGGTCAATCAGGTGGACATTCAGATTGAGCAGGGAGAATTTGTCGCAATTGTTGGAAAGTCAGGTTCCGGTAAAAGTACATTACTTCATATGCTTGGAGGGCTAGACACCCCGACAAAAGGCAGTGTTACTTTAGCAGGGAAAGATTTATACAGGATGAAGGAAGATGCCCTTGCTGTTTTCCGCAGAAGAAAAATCGGATTTGTTTTTCAGGCATTTAATCTGGTTTCATCTGTTAATGTCTGGGAAAATATTGTACTGCCACTGGGACTGGATGGAAGAAAAGTGGATGAAGCGTATGTAAATGATATTATTGCAACTCTGGGGATTGACAACCGGATTTATAATCTGCCAAATCAGTTATCCGGAGGACAGCAGCAGAGAGTAGCAATTGCAAGAGCACTGGTGAATCGTCCGGAAATTATATTTGCAGATGAGCCGACAGGAAATCTTGATTCTAAGACCAGTGATGAGGTAATCGCTCTGCTTAAGATGACAGCAAAAAAATATGGACAGACAATTGTAATGATTACCCATGATGACGAAATTGCACAGGTCGCTGACCGTATTCTGGTGATTGAGGACGGACAGGTGGTGGATTTCAGATGAAGACAATAAGCAGGATTGCATATAGCAATGACAAAAGGAACAGGACAAGAAGTATACTGATCATGATGGCAATCTGTCTGACCACGATGCTGCTTGTTATCATCAGTACTGTGGGAAATGGGGTAATTCATTTACAGAAAAGTCAGGCGGCAGGATCATATGGAAGCAATTATGGTCTGTTTTTTTCCGCAGACGGATCGCAGTTAAAAGAAGTAAACCGCCGTGCGGAAATAGATGCTACAGGCACTATGTGCACCGAAGGTATCATAAAAGGCAATGAAAAAGGCGGGTTTGTCTGCATGGATGAGACTGCAAGAAAAATGCTTCCCTATAATAAGGAATATGAGTTAAAGGAAGGAAAGTATCCGGGGGGAACGCAGGAAATTGCCGCAGGAAGAGCATTTTTTCGTGCAATGGGGTATGGTGATGTAAAGATCGGAGATACGGTTACACTGGATTACCGCGCAGGGATGCAGTCAGAATATAAGCCGGAAGAATTTGTTGTCAGCGGAATCCTATATGATCGGGATGAGTATACCATCGAGGCATCTTATGTTGCTTTCGGGTCACAGGAGTTTTATGATGAGCACGTCGCAGAGAATGACAGACAGTATAATATTTATTTTACTTTAAATGATTCTGCAAATGTATCTATGAATAATATTGATTCGGTTATAAAGCAGATTGCAGCAGCTTGTGGGATCGAAGAAAAAAACGTTATAGTCAATGATCTCTATTTGCAATGGGTCTTGCAGCCGAGTTATGAAACGATTGCGGTATGCGGGGTTTTGATTCTTGCAATTGTACTTTTCTCTGTTGTGGTCATTTATAATATTTTTCAGGTCGGTATTGCCAACAAGATACAGGAGTATGGAAAAATCAAGGCTCTGGGAGCGACAAAAAAGCAGATGAAACAACTGATCTTCAGAGAGGGCATTTTTTTGACATTTTTTTCAATACCAGTTGGATTGCTTTTTGGCTTTCTGATTGCAAAATGCGGTTTTAACTGGCTGGTAGAACAGGGGAACCTTGTATCAACCGGAACTGGCTCTATGGGAGTTCAAAATCAGCAGGTGCCTCTGTTTTCCCTGCCTGTTATGCTTCTCTGTATTTTCGTATCATTTCTTACCGTTGCTTTGGCACTGCGTAAACCAATGAAAATTGTTTCACGGATTTCACCTATCGAAGCAACACGGTATTTAGAAAATGCAGAAACACAAAAAAAAGGAAAACGAAATGGCAGAAAAAATGTCACCGTGTTTTCTATGGCAATGGCAAATGTAACGGGTAATCCCAAAAGAACTATTGGTACTATCCTCACAATGGGTTTTTCTTGCGTATTGTTTGTGATTATCTCTAATTATGTGGGAAATATTGACACGGAGCATGAAGCACGTCTTTCCGTTAATCATGGACAATTTGAACTGCAGCTTGACTATTCTGCTGAGTATGATGAAAGATATCCGGAGAATAATCTGGATACGATTCTGACGGATGATCCATTGAATGATTCGCTGATTGAAGAAATCAAAAGCATTCCGGGAGTAACAGATGTCATGACGAGAGAGATTGTCTCTGTAAATCTGAACGGAACAAGATTTCCGGCTACTATTGTGAGTAAAAAGGATTTTGATTTTATGCGCCAAGAAGGGGATATTGGCTCTATGGACTATGATCAGGCGGTAAAGAATGGTGATATTTTCTTTGGCTGGTCAACGTGGATGGAACAAGATGGATATGCTCCGGGTGAATCCATTGCATTTGACTTTGAGAATGGAAGTGGAACCTATACCTATCAGGGAAAGATTGCAGGATCTTTTGTAAGTGCGGACACTTATCTTGTCATTCCGGAAGGTGTATATCGTTCCATGAATCCGAGAGGAACAGCCTATGGCTATCTGTGGGTGGATTGTGATAAAAAAGATGTGGCATCTGTAGAACAAAGTCTGAATACTTTGATTTCTAATACTTCGCATATAAAAATGGATACTTATCATGCGCAGTTACAATCTGCCGAATTTGCAAGCAGCATGATGAAGCTTGGCTGTTATCTGTTTATGGCTATTGTAGGACTCATCGGGTTTATGAATATGGCGAATACCATGATCATGAATATTACGACAAAAAAGCAGGAATATGGTATATTACAGGCTGTGGGTATGACAAATAAACAATTAAATTTATGCCTGCAGTTACAGGGACTGATGTTTACGGTTGGTACCATATGCGTAGCTTTGATCATTGGTCTGCCGCTCGGCTATGCACTTTTTTCCTATGCAAAACATAATGGAATATTTGGAATGAATATCTATCATGTTCCAATCGTACCAATTTTTATTATGATTTTTTTGGTCGGTCTGTTGCAGATTGTACTTTCCTGCGTTTTAAGCAGTAATCTGAAAAAGGAAACGCTGGTAGAAAGAATAAGGTATGATGGATAGCAAGTAATATGTAATGAACTAGGTCTTAATGAAGAGGAGAAATAGATAACTTCCTGTTGAACTAAATCGCTGCGCGATGGCCTGCGAAGGCTGCGGCGCAGTTTTCTCTTTAACTTAAAAAGGCAGTAGATAATGAGTCCTAAAAGTAGTATTGTTAAATCACCACAAAATAACAATCGAACAGGATCACCATTAACACTGCCATGAATAGAATAACACCAGAATCTCTTTTTCACAAGAGGATATCTTTAATACGTGGATCTCCATGATGGCAGTGACTCATTAACGTTACTATTCTCATGGAGGTTTATTATGTACGAAAAATATTTTAACAAGCTCAGAGAGGAATGCCTGATTCGTAACAGGTCCTCCCGGACTGCAGATACCTATATGAACAACATCCGTCACTTTATGAAGTGGACAGGCTATAAATCGATGGAAGATTTATCTCTTCAGGATGCCAGATCATTTATACTGGAAAAACGTAATTCTGGTCTTTCATCTGCAACCTGCAACTTTTATAATTCTTCCATTTGTTTCCTATACAAACATGTCTTGCACATCCCATGGGATCAGGACATTGTTCCAAGAATGCGATTGGATGTAAAACTTCCGAAAGTACTCTCTCTTGAAGAAATTGAAAAGTTAATCGATTCTACAACCGAAATTCGTAACAGAGCAATCATTGCCCTGCTTTATTCATCTGGAATGCGTGTAGGAGAACTTGTTTCTCTTAGACCTGAAGATATCTATATGAGCACTATGCAGGTATATATTTCCAAAGGGAAGAATCATCGTGACAGATGGACAATTCTTTCAGAAAGAGCCCTTGATTTACTAAAGGAATACTGGAGAAGTTATCCAGTAAGAAGAGGATTGAGCAAGGTGTCCCAATCAACTATGTACAAGCAATGCTTGGACACCGCTGTCTGGAATCAACACAGGTATACATCCACATATCCAATAAAACTGTTATGGGAATAAAGAGTCCGCTTGATCATCCTGTCAAGAAAAAACGGGGGCGTAAAGCTAAGAGAAACGCAGGTGATGCAAATGAATCATGATATCACCATTCAGGATATATTCCATCGATTTCTTCCGCAATACTGTGAAACATACAACTTTTCTCCACAACAGCAACTAACGGCACTGTGTATCTCCAAATGCCATACTCTTGAAATGGGAGCCAATTTAAGCGAATGCGAAAGCTGTCACAAGAAATATATTCATTATAATTCCTGCAAGAACCGTCACTGCCCCATGTGTCAAGGAATGGAGGTCGATGAATGGATTGACAAACAGCAGGAAAATGTACTGGATGTTCCATACTTTCATACGGTCTTTACAGTTCCAGAAGAATTATATTCCCTGATTTGTTCAAATCAGAAACTCCTTTATGATGCTTTGTACCATGCAGCACATCAAACAATGACAGAGCTGTCTGCGGATCCGAAACATCTTGGAGCAAGGATTGGATATATCTGTGTACTTCATACTTGGGGCTCCAGAATGAATTATCATCCTCATCTCCACACCATTGTTCTCGGCGGTGGACTTGATGCTGCAAACAAGTGGAAGGATAAAGGAAAGAAGTTTTTCTTTCCGGTTAAGGTCATGTCTGCCGTCTTCAAAAAGTATTATCTTCGTGAACTGAAACAACTCTGGGAAGATAAAAAACTTGAGTATCATGGAACGGCTGCACATTTAAAAAATCGTTATGAATTCAAAGCTTTACTGAATTCCCTCTACGAAAAGAACTGGGTTGTATATACGAAAGAGGCATTCAATGGAGCTAATTCTGTGATCCGGTACCTTGGCCGTTACACTCATCGTATCGCTATCAGTAATCGCAGAATCGTCAGTATGACAGATGAGACTGTTACCTATCTCGTAAAGGATTACAAAAATGGTGGTAAATATATCGAGCAAACCATCAAAGGAACAGAGTTTCTGCGAATGTTTCTGATGCATGTGCTCCCTAAAGGTTTTGCCCGAATTCGCCACTATGGCCTGCTTTCCTGTAGGAACAAGAAAGAAAAGATGACTCACTGCCGGAAGCTTCTCAGCGGCATTCAATATATTTCAAAACTCCGAGGCAAAACCTGTGCGGAGAAGCTGATGATTCTTTACAAAAAGGATATCTGTAAGTGTGAAGCCTGTGGAGGAAATCTTCTTTCGCTGTCGCTTCGAGGACACTACATGTTGACTTGAGCGAAGGAATCTGAATACTGAAAAACAGCCGCCTGAATGAAGGCTTATTAAGTGCACCCTTCATTCGATAAGACAAGTTATTATTTTTGAATATATGATAGAATCAGTTTCCAATTCATAGATTCTTTGGTAAAATCAAGAAAAAGAAAAACGATTGAAGCTCCATACTGTATCGGCTGGAGTGACGCGATTTTGTTCAATCGGTAAAAATCGGTGTGCAGTCCAGAGAAAAGGGCAGCTATCAAAAAATGGTAAGCTGTTTTTTCCTCTGTCCTGACGCCGATTGTTCACGTATCAATTTGCAGAGGTAAATTCTACTTTGCAGGATTAAATTCCATGTAAAACAGAAAAAGATGAATCTTGTATATGAAATCCCTAAGATCAGAGTTAAAATAAAGACAAAAGCTGTGGTTTTAGGGATTTTTGTGCATGCTGAGCGGAAGTCGAATTTACGGTTGATTTTTGCGAATGGGTAAATTCCACCTCTGGGGGTATTCTGCGATGATGGCTTCGTAAATTTTCCTGCCCAGCTTTTTTATCAGATTTTGTTTATTTTAATAATTCGGGACTGAGGATGATCTCGTCTGCAGGAATCTTTTGCAGATGAAATGCATCTAAAATTTTTCTGCCATATTGGAATTCAAAAACTTCATAAGGGCTTTTATTACCAAGTTTCTTTCTGGAATAAGAATTAATGTGACTCATCATGAGATCAATCTGTTCCTGCGTATAGAGTCCGATATCAGTGCCCTTTGGAATGATCCTGCGCATCAGTTCGTGATTGTTTTCGCAGCTGCCTTTCTGGTAAGGTGCACTGGCATTGCAGTAGAATATTTTAGTTCGTTGGTTTCCCTGTGCATCCAGTTCGATAGCAGAAGGATTTGAAAACTCACTGCCGTTATCTGCCAAAAGGACAGGAAAGAGCTCCACGAAAATGTCTGTTCTTAACTCAATATAGAGTCGGTTAAAGACATCAATGACGGACTGTGAATCATTATGTTACAAG
>NZ_JAYFUY010000083.1:0-6953 GCF_059933065.1 Blautia sp. HA3515
GTGATGTTAATAAATACATCACCTTTTTCAACCGTTACATTATCCAATTGAGCCGCTTGATTGTCTGTAATATGTGCTAAATCTTTGTACTCAAATCTACCATCATGTACATTCATACTGCGAATAAGTGTAATGCCGTCTGCTTGGTAACATTCCTTGCCGCCTCTTGGAGTGGCACCTGAGCCAATTTTGCTGGTCACCTCTCGGAGTCTTTCTTGCCTCCCATCCAAAGCTGTTTGCTACCGGATCCCCAAACAATTCGACAAATCGGGCTCTAATGAGATCATCCAATAATACCATTTCTTTTTTTCTGTGTTCAATAATTCGCGTTATTTTATTTAGTTTTTCTGCAATTTCAGTCTGTTTTCCAATTGGAGGATATGCAATTAAAGTATTATCAAAGTCCTTTTTTACAATGTGTTTCATTGTAGCGCCATGTGTTTTTCCAGCCAACTCACTCAACTTTCTTCTCACAGCGTATACAAAATATTCTTTATCTATCTCTTTTTTGTCAAATACAACTTTAAAAATATGTTGATTCAATAATGCCTTACCGCGATTCCATACATATACACCTAAACTTGCCGACCAAGATATAAGTACATCACCTGTATTTATTTCAATTTTGGGGGGATATTCACCATCATAAAATCCAACATCATAAGCATTTCCTGTTAAATCCTGTATTCTTACAATGAGTAACCCATTTTCTCCTCTATCTTCTGGTTTAAATGCATACCCATTTATATATGTTGCAATATCGCCTAATTTTACTTGCTCCATCTACCTTTTCCCACACAAATCCGAATTTCATTTTTTCAGGACATATATTTCTGATGGGATGATTTTACATTGCTTTGATTTACCATTGCATATTGCATAGTTGTATCAATTTGAGAATGTCCCAGTATTCTCTGCACTTGTTCTATTGGCATTCCCTTATCAATGGCTCTGGTTGCCATAGTTCTCCGAAATTTGTGCGGATGGATTCGATCTAAGTCTAGTCTTCTTCCAAGTTGGCGCAATCGTATTTCCACACCACTGATTTTTAGTCTTGCATAAGGTGAATCTAGCGTGACAAATAATGCTCCATTATCGTCGCACCTGCTTTCTATATACCTCTTTAAATGGACTTTTGCCTTTGCATCAAAATATACTCTGCGTTCTTTATCCCCCTTACCATACACAACACATTCTCGTCCATCCAAATCAATATCATCAATGTTCAGATTTACTAACTCTCCCACTCTTATACCTGTAGAATACAATAAATCTATCATTGCCAAATCACGAATTTCTGAACAGTTATCCCGAAGTTTTTCTATTCCTTCATCTGTAATTACATTTTTCACCACTGTTTTGGTTTTAATTTTATGGATTCTTTTCATCGGACTTTTTAAGATATAGTCCTCTTCTTCCAGCCAGGAAAAGAAGCTTGAAATATTTCTCCGGATATTATCAACTGTCACATTAGAACAACCATTAATTTTCTGATACTCTGCCAGATATCTTCTGATTTCTTCTGTGGTGATTTTTCTCACCTCAGTGTCTATTATGGAAAATAAATGTTCGACAGTCACTTTATAATATTGAATGGTCCGTTCGGAACACCCTTCTATCTTTTTGGCATCTAAAAACATTTTCAAAAATTCCAGATTTGAAATCTGTTGCCTATCCGCCTCATTTTCAGAAAATGCTTTCAAAATAACTTCTTGAAGTTTTTTCATCTGTGAAATAGAAAGATACTCCGACATCTCATTTAATACCCTTACGATTTTTTCTTCCATGTTGATATCTCCTTTCAAAGATACCAACATCCTTCTCCTGCAATAGCCATTTTATTTTCTTTATAACATTTTATTTTCTTTATAGCATTGAAAAATATATTCCGGATTTTCATAATAAACACTGCTGTTATAATCATCGATTTTCAAACTGATAAATGAATTATAAGCTTCAATCAGTGCATCTATCCTGTCTTTCTGCTCTTCTTCGGATATACGTATTATCAGACGTTTATACACTTTTCCAATATCCCAATGTGATGGAATCGAATATTTACATTCTCCAACATTATCAAAAGATCCATTTTTTATATCTGCATCCTCTATAAATTCTTCGCTTACCTGATCAATATTATCACAATGATAAACATCTGCCAGATCATATATTTTTTTCAGACGTTTCTTCCCTAATTGATTCACAATATAAGATCTTTTGTTTTTGGTCTTTCGTGCAATATAATCAATCAAACCACAAACATAAAACAAATCATTATCTTTTTTCGGTTCTCTACCCTCTCCAATCATACTCACACTTCCTCGCATCCTCTATATTGCAGACATTTTAATGCTTCTTTTGTACAAAAAACAATTTGATGTGTAGGATATTTAAACTTTGCCAATGCCCAGAACTGTTCTCTTGTGATAGTTCCATCCATATAATCAGACACAAAATTATATATTTGATCATCTGCCATGGCACCAATCACAATATCATAGCTGTGTTCTTTCCCCGTTCTGCAAGCAACAATGAAATCCAACCACTCTTCTGTCATTTCCCGAAACTCTTTAATTCGTAAATCGGTATTTAATCTGACATCATAAATAGATACCACTTTTGTGTTATATCGCCTCGCCCATCTTTGTGCCCGTTCTTTAATAACTGTGCAGTAAAAACCTGTTCCAAAGTCTTTCGTATTTCTTCCCTTTCGGATTTCAGATTTTTCCACTGGTTCATATCCACCATGATATACTGTCATCATTGCCATAATATTGTCTCCTCATCCGAAATACTCCTGCATCATGGAATCAAATAATGTTTGTGTTTCGTCTAATGCTTTTTTCACTACAACTTTCCGATTTCCCACCATCATTTCTAATGCTGATTTTACCGTATTTTTCAGATTCAGTCCATCCTTTGTACTCAAACGATAGAAAAGCTCTCAATTTCAAACACTTTCTATCACCCAAAACGGGAGTACCGTTTTTCGGTTCGTCCGATTGGTTGTACTCCCACTTTTTTTATTTATTTTCGTCATTTTCAGGCTTTTCCGTTTCTGCTACACTTTCTATCGTGTCAATGACTACAGCATTAATCTGTGCGGCGTTCTGTGATGTAATGACCGGTCGCCCGGTATCCTTCTCTATATCTTTTCGAACCTGACCGGCATAGCTGCCACCACGACGGGCAATATTCTGACTTTCAGAAAAACCTTCCGGCTGATGTGCTTTTGACAATTCTGTGGTTGTTGCCTCTGCCAGCATATTCAGAACAATTTCCATCGTACTCATGTTATCTCGAAGGTTTTCTTTTTTCAGACCTTTCAGATTCTTATATTGCCGAGTAGTCATGCCAGACCATGCTTTCGTGATTTCATCGGTGAGAATGGCATACTCTTTGCCTTGCTGCACTCCGCGCTCCTGCCATTCAGTGGTAAGCTCATTACGGACTCGGATAGAAAGAAGTCTCTGATGAATCCAGTCTGTATCGTATCCTTTTTTTTGATAGGTTTCTAATGCGCGGTCAATTGCCTGTTCCGGATCAATCGTTTCTTCAATGCGTTCACGGCCAACTTGAGCCAGCCAACGCTTAAAAGGTTCTGCCTTTGGAGAAGGAATTGACTGGATAATTCTTAACAATCCTTCGGTATTGGCTGCTTGGATTTTTCGCATTTTACCATCTGCGGTTGGCATTTGAACTGGGGTACAAATTGTACCCCAGTTGGCAGACAGTTCCGGATCACGAGCACGCATTTTCTTTATGTACTGTTTCGGATCTGAACTTTCCACCAAAACTGCAACTACATCTTGAACAGAAAAATACCATTCTTCCTGTTCTTCGTCCCATGCGGTGCGTATTTTTCTATCTTCAAAAAGCTGGATGGATTTATTTTCGTCCATGTGCTTCAACCTCCTCATCCGAAATACTCCTGCATCAGGGAATCAAATAAAGTTTGTGTTTCGTCTAAAGCTTTTTGCACTGCAACTTTTGATTTGTTGACTTGTTCTACAAATAATACAAACTGATTTTGCAGTTCTATGTTTGGAACGTAAATAACTGTCGCATTAATCTTAGAAAGCAACAGATTTGGCTGCGCAGATGCACTCTCGACAATATACATTTGGGTATTTACTCTGTAACACCACTTCAAGAACACAGGATTTAACACTTCTTTCTTAACCTTCAATAAAGCCACACTTTTTTGTAATAATGTATGTTCTGTCCTTTCATCAGTTGCAATTGCAGACTTACCAATAGTCGCTCCTGTGTTAACAATAAGAAAATCTCCTATTTCAATATTGCAGCGCTTATAGTCCTTTTCAAATTCATCAATATTTATTTCCGGTGCTGTATCATAATGAACTTCATCATCATATATCTCTCTAGCACCAACGAAATACCTTTCCGTCCCTTCTTTTGCCTTACAACCACCATGTTTACCGTCAGTAATTTTATTGCATAACTCTTTTAACGTTGCTTTTGCAAACTCTTGACTTGGATTATCCAATGTTCCAAACATCTCGACAAATCGGGCTTTAATCAAGTCATCTAGTTTCTCAAGTTCCTGCTGTCGCATCAGAATTACCGAGTTCAATTTATCCAGCAAATCTGCTATTTCAGCCTGTTCTACCTTAGAAGGAACTGGAACCTCGACTTTTCTTACCATGTCGCTATTTAAGTTGTTAACTACTCCTCCAACTGCCATTCCTTTAAATTTATGATAAGTTGTTTTGGAGCTCAGATAGTAATATAAAAATCTCTTGTCAAACAGTTCCTCTTTATCACGTAAAACAAGCCAACCATCGTGAATACAACCATCTATTTTAAGAATATACGGCCTTCCAAAACTCATCGAATTAGAAAGCAAGAAATCACCAGGCTGTACATAACGTGATTTTTTCATCCCTTCTGATTTAATTTTCTGTGCAGTCTCTGTAATAAACATAGACTCTGTAGTATCACCAATCTTTATCCAATTTATTCCATTTTCATCATCAGTAATATATTGATCAATAGGTCGAGGAGATCCACCGCGTTCTACTATACATACATCCCCTAATTTTCTATATTGCCATTTTTTTTCCATCTACCTCATCCCACACAAATCCGAATTGATCGTTTTGCATACCTTTCCTTACAAATTTAACAGCCTTTCCAGTTCATCCATTTCCTTCCCGATTTCCATCTCAATTTCACGAATATTGGTCATAATTTCGGATGTTGGTGGATATTGGACAGCAACATACTCTATCTCTTTGTATTTATTAATACTAAGATCATATCCATTGTCAACAATATCCTGCTTTGGAACCATAAATGATTTATCTGTGCGTTTTCTGTCGGTTTCCTTATCAAGATGCTTAAACCTTTCAATAATGTCCGGAATATCATTTTCTGCAACTGGAGACCGTTTATCATCCAAGCTCAATCCATCCGCTGTCATATCATAAAACCAAACCTTATCCGTCCCGCCATGTTCTGTTTTTGTAAATATGAGAATAGCTGTTGATACCCCGGCATATGGTTTAAATACGCCAGAAGGCATGGAAATAACTGCCTCTAACCTTTGATTTTCAACAATTTCTTTTCGGATATCCTTGTGTGCCTTTGAAGATCCAAACAGCACACCATCCGGAACAATACAGGCACATCTTCCACCAATTTTCAGGATTCTAAGAAACAGTGCAAGAAACAGCAATTCCGTTTTCTTTGTTTTGCAGATTTTCAGCAAATCTCCTGAAACTGATTCTGCATCCAGACTTCCTTTAAAAGGGGGATTTGCAAGTACCAGAGAATATTTGTCTTTATCTGAGTTTTGATCCGACAAGCTATCTCTATATTCAATAAATGGATTATCAATTCCATGTGTCATCATATTCATAGCCCCGATGCGAAGCATGGTGCGATCCATATCATATCCATGGAACATATGATTCATATAATGATCCTTTTTCTGTCTGTTAAAAAATATTTCTTCTTTCTTCTTTTCTTTTAGGTACTCACCGGATACAACTAAAAATCCTGAAGTTCCGCAGGCCGGATCGCAAATTACCTCATCACTTGATGGATCCATCATTTCTACCATCATGCGGATAATGTGTCTTGGTGTTCTGAATTGTCCATTGCGTCCGGATTGTGCAATTTTAGACAAAAGATATTCATATACATCTCCTCTTACATCCACCGTTTGTATCTCATTCATCATCTTATAAATCTCGTCTAATGAATCAACCACCTTTGATAAGACAAGCGGTGTGGGCAATTTGAAAATAGCATCATCCATATATTTAGAATAGGCACTATTTTTGTCTCTATGCAGTGTTTTAATGAATGGAAATACCCATTCCTGCAGTACGGAGTACATTCTGTCAGCAGGAAAGTCATGGAAGACAGACCACTTAAGCTGTGAACCGGAAATCGTTCTTTCTCCAATTTTTACTTCATCTGCAAAAATACTCTCATAAGGAAGACCAAGCATCGCGCTTTCCTTCGCCCTTAAATTATCTGATTCGTCCAAATCATGGATAAACATCAAATATGTAATCTGCTCAATTACTTCAAGTGGATTAACCAACCCACCCGCTGCAAAAATATCCCATAAACTATCAATTTTATTTTTTAATTCACCTGTAATCATCTAATCCTCCAATTTCCACACATATCTTGTGTAACGGCCTCCGCCGATTTTTCTTATTTTTCCGTTTTTCACCAAATCTGCCAGCGTCCTTTGTATGGTTGTATCACTTATGTCTGGATTCATTTCCATTAATTCGGCTTTCGTAATCGTACCTATATGCCCTTTCATCATTTCACAAATACGCTCTGCTTTTGATATACCTGGATCCGTCAATAATTTCACTCTGGACTCAAATTCCTTATAAGCTTTTATAATCACCCCAAGCATATAGTTTACAAAAGGCCTGTAATCATTTTTATTCTCATGCCAGTTC
>NZ_JAYFUY010000084.1:0-4652 GCF_059933065.1 Blautia sp. HA3515
TGGTAATGGACAGTTACCATGATATTGAAAAAGGAAAAGGAAGAGATTACAAAGAGTTTTTTGCAGAATTAGAAAGCAGGTACAGGAATGCAAATGTATAAAGTTATGATGCTTCCTATGGCAGAGGAAGATATCATGAATAATACGGATTATATTGCGTTCGAGAAAAAAGCACCTGAAACAGCGTTAGAATTGGCAATGGGTTTTCGTAACACCATTGCCAAACTTGAGTTTATGCCTAAACAGCATGAATTGGATGAGGATGAAGAATTAGCGGCGCGAGAAATCCGGAAAGTGCTATTATAAAAACTATAAGATATATTTCTTTATAGATGAAAGAGTTAGAACAGTATACGTGCTGAAGAGTCTAGACATATGCTGGTGAATGCAAAACCATTGTTACTGAATATGAGGTTCTGATTTTTGTACCAATCATGTACCAATTTTGTACCAATCTGTAAAAAATATCGTAGGGATATAAAGATTCATAGCCCAGACAAATCTCAAAAGTACAGAAAAACAGGCATTTGTAGGATATAGCAGGGATATATAAAGAGATGTTCTGACAATTAAACCCATGAAATAGAGCCATTATCCAGACGTTATGGAATGAAAGTGTGGCAATCATATCTGGAAAATAAAACCAGTGGCGCAATGAGAATGTACTGGGTTTACGGTCCAGATCAGAAAGATATTACAATTATCGGTTTGGAGCCACACTCAGAAGATAAGAAAATGGTGCATACGACCGAATTTCACTGTCAGATTTGTAGAATAAAACTGAATATGGAATTTTAACTGAGCAGCTATTCTATAAATAATAGGGTGGCTGCTTTTATTCCTTGTTAAGAAGGGATTGGTTTGTCGAAAAAATCTCGTTGCGTATTTATGGACAATGAGCTTATAATGAATGTGTAGAAAAATTGGCAGAAATATTTTCATAAAAATGGGAGTTGTAGGAAATGAGCGTGCAGACAGATTGTGAAATGTTATCTGTTCAGGCAATGGAAGCATATGCCCGAAAATACCATATTTCAGGAACTGATGTAGTCAAGTTATTTCATGAAAACCAGGTTTTTGAGAAAATGCTGATTCAGCATGAATGCCTCCATCAGGTAAGTTTTGAGGAAGTGTTGGAGTTTGTAGAGAAAATTGTTATGGAAGGTTCAAAAGAACTGGTGGTTTATCATGGAAGCTGCTATGAATTTGACAAGATAGATCTTAATAAATCCCATAACAGAAGAGATTTTGGAAAAGGCTTTTATACTACTATTTTACAATCTCAGTCAAAAGAATGGGGATATAGGCTTTCATTAAGAGAAAAAAAGAAGAAGTATTTCGTTTATGAATACTTATTTGAAGAAAATTCTGTATTAAATGTGAAAAGATTTGATACCTTGAGTGAAGAATGGCTGGAATTTATTAAAGAAAATAGAAGTAAAGGTGGATTGCAGCATAATTATGATGTCGTAATTGGACCAGTTGCAGATGATAATACAATGGAGACTGTCCAGTTGTATATAGCAAATATCTTAACGGCATCAGAAGCTGTAGAAAGGCTGCGATATAATAAAGTGAATAATCAGGTATCATTTCACACAGAGAAAGCATTACAGTATTTGCAGTTGGTAAGGAGGGAGTCTTATGCCAGAAATGATATATAGTTTTAATGGAAAAGATATCACTATGAATGTATGTATACAAATTAGGGATGTATTAAAATTGTTGCAACAACATTATCATATCGGTTTTGAAGAAGCCGCCCTGAAATTTTATCAGTCAGAAACGTATAAGACACTACAAGAAACAGAAAATGGATTATGGGCAGAGTCTGCAGAATATATAGCTGACAGATATTATGAGGAAGCCGAACGCGATCCTGTTGCTTTGTAGGAAAATTACTGACAGATATGGAGTTGAAAAATGTTAAGTATTTATTTTGGGGATATGCCAGAGGCGATATACCATCCTCCGACATACTTTGATAATACGTATGAAGATGAATGGCTAACGAATCCTTTGTCAGTGAAAATGATTGCTGATGTAGACAAATCCACGGTAATAGGAACTCATCTGATAGAGAGCCCTGTTTTGGGACCGATATCGCCCAAGGAACTGTCAGGGAGCGTAAAAACGTTAATACTGATGGCATTTGATGAAAATGGTCGAGTGTTTAACGCCTCTGTATGTGGAGATAGCTGTTCAAAATGGATATTGCAGATTGCGGAAAATAAGGATTTGACAATTAATCTTCTTCATATTATGGACTTTGGAAGGGAAAACTTTGAAGCAAAAATAGTAAATACAGGACAGCTTGTTCATAATATGCAGGAATTTTTGGATGTTGCAGTAGAGTACGTTTAGAAAAGATAGACATAGAAAAATAAGCAGTTCAGAATGTAAAAACTGAATGCTTCCAGCTGGTTTTGCTGGCACAATCTTTGTACCAATCTTGTACCAATTTTGTACCAATCGGTACAAAAAATAGTAGGAAAACGTAGATTTTCATGGAATCACGAAATGCGAAAAAGCCCGAAAAATAGGCATTTGTGAGACATTGGAGAGATGGATTAAGGGACATCCTGATTTTCCCGACAATGAAGTCCTTAGATGGTGTAAATAAGAAAAATGATGTAAATAATACAGCTTCTGAAGCACCTGAAAAAAATGTAAAAACTGAGTCTGAAAAGATTGATTTCTCCAATGTGAAGATTGAACCAATCTTTGAAGAGATGGTAGATTTCGATACATTCAGTAAGTCTGATTTCAGAGCAGTTAAGATTTTAGATTGCGAAGCAGTACCGAAGTCAAAGAAGCTTCTGAAGTTTACATTAGATGACGGAGAACGTAAAGACCGTGTGATTTTAAGCGGTATTCACGAGTATTACGAGCCGGAAGAACTGGTTGGTAAGACAGCAATCGCTATCGTGAACCTGCCACCGAGAAAGATGATGGGAATTGATTCCGAAGGTATGCTGATTTCAGCAGTTCACGAGGAAGATGGTCACGAAGGACTGAACCTTCTGATGGTAAATGACAGAATTCCGGCAGGTGCTAAGCTCTATTAAGATGATGTAAAGATGTACCGTTTTACAAAATAAACGGGACGTACTTCATTTGATAAAAAACTGAAAAAACAGCGATTTACATCAAACTTACATCAATTGATGCAGAAATCGGTGCAAGCAAGAAAAAATCGCATAATTAGCAGAATGAATGGGCAGTCCTGAAATCGGGATTGCCCATTTTTAGAAGAAAGACGAAAAACTCTTGACCTGCACGCAGCGTATACGCTTATACTATCAACATAAATCATAAGGAGGTGCATCCGATGTTATTGAATGAAGTTATAAATGAGGTTGGAATGACAAAGCGTGCAGTTAAGTATTATGAAGAAAAAGGATTGCTGTGCAGTGGACAAAGACAACAATGGTTATCGTAACTATACTGCACAAGATGTTGAAACTTTAAAAAAGATTTCAGTATATAGAAAACTCGGCATTAGTATTAAAGACATACAGAGCCTTTTGGAAACTGGCGACAAAAGTATTCTTCTTCGTATTTATCAAGAAAAAGTGCAGGAAAAAGTTTTAAAGGATTCAGAACTTGAAGCTTTGAAGCAATTTATAGATGATGGTGACGCAGACAAAGCAAATGAGGCACTTGATTATCAAACCGTTGAAAATGCGATTGAGTCTTTGCTACCAGGAAAAGAATGGGGAGATTATTTTAAAAGCCATTTCAAACCATTTCTTAATGTAAGGTTGAAGACTCTGGAACAAAAGCAAGCCTTACAGAATATACTAGAATATTGCGATGAAACGACATTGAAAGTTCCTTTTATTATGGGAATAGGTGCGAAGATGATAGGTGGGATTGCACAAGAAACCAGAACCGCAGATGATATGATAGCCTATTATCGTGATATGAGTGAAAGTGACTACGAAAGCCTAAAAGAAAAAGTATGGAAAGGTGCCAAAATAAAAAACGGTATAATGAAATACCATCCGGCATTTGTTGCACAGAGAAAAATGCAGAAAGAGTTTACAAAATAAAGGCTATAACGATATATTCATTCCTAATTTGATGGTTCTGTCTCCAACGTATGCAGAATATAAGAAAGCGTTAGATAATGTGAACGATAGAATGTGTAGAGAACTTGGACTGTATTATGATAGCAATTACAACTTAATTATTAAAAAAGATAATTCTAAGTAAAAGTTAAACTAGCCCTTTGAGAGAGGAGAAATCCTTTTCTCAAAGGGTTTTTCTATTTATACGGATATTCGCAAACTACAAGACAAAGCTAAAACTTCATATACTCTAAGCACAAGGAGGTTGAGGTTTGGCTATGAACAACAGTTTAACAGAAGTACACACGGAACTTGTTTCGGAGTGGTCGGAGAAGAATTTACCACTTACACCTGATGACATTACTTTCGGTTCAAATAAAAAAGTATGGTGGAAAGGTGCTTGCGGTCACGAATGGCAGACAAGTGTTAAGGCTCGTTCTAATGGAGAAAAATGCCCGATATGTTCTGGTACGAGAGTGATTGCAGGTATTAACGATTTGGCGACATTAGAGCCATTACTGGTAAAGCAGTGGTCGAAAAAGAATAAGATAAAACCGACAGAGGTTTCTATTGGTTCTC
>NZ_JAYFUY010000085.1:0-12718 GCF_059933065.1 Blautia sp. HA3515
TTCGTATAAGCAATCCGTCTGCTTCAAGATTTCAATCGTATGTGAATTGTCAAGGTGCATAGGTCTGTTTCCATTATCTGGGATCAGTCCTGCCGGAGAAGACTCCGGTTCTATAGCAATCTGGACTACATCCTGTTTATGGGACGTAAGGTCAAGAGTGCTGGTTTTGGGGGCTGGATCCGGTATCTGACAGGCTTTTTTGCGGAGACGGGTAACTGCATTGTAAAAGCAGCTGGGAGATATCCCATGCTCATTACACCATGCAGCATCTGTCAGGCCGCTTTGTCTGCATTCGGTTACCAGTTCCATCCATTCGTCCAGGGAACGCCCTGGAGCACGTTTATTACTCATAATGAAACCTCCAAATGTAGTAAATTCTATCTCCTATCAAGGCAGATGTGGTTCATGAAAAATCTATTTACTATCATTATGAGTTCAAAAACGTAGACGGTAAAGCTACCCAAGATTTAAGCGCTTACCATTAAAAATTGGGTTGTATGACAGTAGTATGGAAAATGTATTATCAGAGGCTTCAAATACAGAAAACCCATATTTAAAAACAAAAGAGATTTTTTGCCCAGCTGGAGTATACTATGTAAGGGTAGAGAATGTTTCTAAATATTCAGAATTACAATTTGTTGATGATTACTCTTTTAATCTGAATCAGCGTCTATATAAATATGTTACAGCTATTACCTTACCAACAACGAAGACAGTAACAGAAGGGGAATCTTTTGCATTAACCCCAGAGATCACTCCATCTGATGCTGAAGATCCGAGTGTGACATGGAGTAGTAGTAATCCGTATGTAGCTACTGTTGATGAAAAAGGAAATGTAACGGCTAAAGCTGTTGGAACAACTGACATTATGGTTACAGCTGCTGATCGAGGAACGGTATCTGCAACTTGCATATTAACAGTACAGGAACGTGTGATAAAATATGTTACAGAGATAGACATTGCAGGTGAAAAAAGCGTAAAACAAGGGACTGCCTTTTCAGTAGCACCAGTTATTACTCCAGGTGATGCTGAAAATAAAGCTTTGAGATGGCAGAGTAGTAATCCAGCTGTAGTGGAAGTTGATTCTAATGGAAACATGATGGCTAATCGCTGTGGTACGGCAAGAATTACTGTGACAGCTCAAGACAGAGATATGGTCTCAGCGTCCTGCGTAGTGACAGTATATAATACAGTTCGTTATAACTTAAATGGTGGTACAAATAATGGCGGTAATCCAGCTACATTTTATGGAAATACAACTAATCTGTTAAATCCAACCAGAAGGGGGTACACTTTCAGTGGCTGGTATAGTGATAAGGGATTTAAAAAGAAAGTTACTCAGATTACTTCCGGAAATGTAGGAAATACCACTTTCTATGCAAAATGGAAAAAGGTAAGTGTCGGAAAGACAACCATTACTTCCTTTGCAAATAAATCTGGAAAGAAAGCTCTTGTTAAGTATAAAGCAGTAAGCGGAGCTTCTGGATATGAAATTGTTTATTCAACTGATAAAAAAGTGAAGAAGAATCGCACAACCGTTAAAACCAAGGCTAAATCCAGAACGTTAAAAGGATTGAAGAAGGGCAAAACATATTATGTAAAGGTAAGAGCATACCAAACAGATTCTACAGGTCAGGTTGTGTATGGAAAATATTCTGCCATTAAAAAAGTGAAAATCAAAAAATAAAACAAAAACAAGGAGGACTTTAACATGAAGAAAAGTGCAAAAAGAGCTTTAATTATTGTATTGGCTATGATGTGTTGTTTGCTGATAACAGTTCCTGTATCAGCGGCTAAAAGCCTTCAAAGAAAACAGTTGCTAAAGCATATGAAAAATTTTGAAAAAACATATTTGGGATTCCAGACGTTATACAGGTCAGGGAGAAACTATGGATACTTTTGTCGATATCAATAAGGATGGTATCCCAGAACTTGTGGTTCAATATCCTAATGGTACTAAATATGGCGTTCTTGTATATACCTATAAAAAAGGTAAAGTTGTAAGAATGGCGTCTAAAAAAGGCTATATTGGAATATCATCTGTTTCTCAGCAAAAAAATAAGAAATATCTTGTATTACAATGGACACAGGATAGAGAGTCTAGTGGATATGACGTTTACCAAATGAAAGGAACGAAGCTTAAACTTGTCTATAGATATACATATAAGTATGAATCCTTAAGTGAATTTAACCAGGGAGGATATGATTATATTCCTCGTAAGAATGGTAGGTATATTGGATATACTAATTATGACAAATTTGAGAGATCACTAAGAAACTGCAAATACCAGGATTATAAAGATTGGATGTTTTTCTGTTACTAAGGAATAGTGGTGTTACGGGGCATGTCAGCGTGACATGCCCTGTTTGCTTTTTTATTTGAATCATAATTGAGAAGCATTCAGGATATAATTCTCCAAAGCCATTCTGCTAATCTTCCAGGTAGCCCCCATGCGGAATCCTTTAAGGCTGCCGTCATTAAGCAATTCATAAACTCTGTTCTTTCCCACTCCGAGATACTCAGCAACTTCTGAGACACCTAAAACGGTCAAAATAGAATCTTCCTTCCCTGCAGGTACTGGATTAGATGTGGTTGGCATAATTTTTACCTCCTGTCTGATATTTGGTTTTATTTATATGTGAGTAAGGTTAGTTTTGTAAGAAATAAATATAAGCAGAACAGTCCTGTAAAAATGCTATAGATGAATTTCAAATGCCATATAAAGTTTTCTCAAGCTCAAACACTTATATGAACCGTAACTGGAGCTGTTGAGAGCTGATATGAGCAGATTGTAAGAAAATGTGTATTTAATAAAAAAGCTTATAGTGTTTAAATAGAACATTCCTCGTTTGCTTACAAACTGCCATACCATGTCCCCAGAGTGACCAGTTTAGCTTGAATAAAGTATGTGTCAGCATGAAATTTATCGGAAAGGAAGTACAATGTACGTAAATGTAGATTCTAACAAATATAAGGATATGACACTTGCTTCATTACATAAGGGACTGATCGCTGACCGTTTTAAGAAGAGAGAGAGTATTCAAGATTTAACGATAGAAGAAATTATAGAGAGTGTTGGAAATAATGGACAGGCTTTTTGCAGGGCTTTATTAGATGGTGGAACAGATGAGGGAAACTTTGTAGGACAGACGCTTTTAGTATTGGAATTTAATGGTGATCTGAAATATCGTGAGTTTAAAGAAAAGTGCGAAAAATATAGCTTGTCCTATACTTTTACATATAAAACACTTGGAAGCTGTGCAAGCAAAAAGGGATTTGCAGCTGTTTTCCTGATGGATCACGAGATAAAGAATCCTGCATTTGCGAAAGCTGCTAATGTTCTGCTAAAGGCATTTTTTTCAACTGTGGATGCAGACTACCTTAATTTAGGCAAGTATTTTCTCGGAGGAAAAGGGATAATAGAGAAGAATCCGGGCGCGAAAATTAATATTGTTGAGCTTGCACGGAATCTGGAAATTTATTATTGGGAGACAAAGGGGCGTAATAATAGTAAGGAACTAAAAAGACTTGGGAAAAAGAGCGGGATATGTGTTAAGAACGGAGAACTATGTATTTACAATGAGAATGAATTTGATTTAGAAGGAATTGAAGACAAAATTAATGATAACGGTATAATCATGATTCCATATAGCGAAGATAAAGCGTATGCTGGAGATTCTGCGAAAGAGCGGAAAATAAGAAAGGATATTCCAACACTGACCGGATATGACCAGGAATCATTATGTAAACTATGTTCTCTGTTAAAAGACTTTGTTAATGGAAAAGACATACATTATGACCAGGAGTTCCTTCTTGTGACCAGTCTGGTACATATAAAAGGTGGAAAAAAATTATTTTTTGATAATTTGCAGAAACGTACTGGTAAATGGAACCATACTTTAAACCAGAATAGAAAACATAATATATTAAATGGCAGCCCTATGTACTGTGAAAATTCAAAGACAACCTGTCCATATTATAATAACTGTAAAGGTAAATCCCTCTATGACAAAGCAAGTAGGAAAATCAGAAAATTAGAAAATACAGAGGTTTTTTACAAAATTGATAAATGTGTATCTGTGCTAAAAAAAATGCTTGAGGAAGCGGTAGCTGCCAGAAATGCAGATATCCACATTATAAAAGCACAGACGGCTTTAGGAAAAACGGAACAGTACGCTGAGATTGTAAAAAACTGGATAGGTAAGAAATTTATCATAGCAGTACCGACAATCAAGCTGCAGCGCGAGGTGGCTGAAAGAATAGAAGCCAAAGGTGTTGAGTGTGAAATAACAGAAAGTATGTATACCAAGATTGCACAATTAGGTCTTCCGGATTTAGAGGAGAAACTTAACAAGGACTTTTCCAAGGGGTTCACCAAGAGAGGAAAAAAGACCATACTGGAATATAAAAAGGAACATATGGATGAACTATCCCCAAGACAGTTAGAGATATTTAACGAGATACTGAAAAAAAGAAAAATAGGCTACAGCGGAGCGCGGTGTATTGTTACGACACATGCGCTTTTTTTAATGAAAGAATTATACAAAATGCAGGACTATGAAATTATCATTGATGAAGACCTGCTTATGACATTATTTCATTTTACAAGCAGTTTACCGCTGTCAGATATTGAGAAATTATTGGAACTGCCATTTATAGATGCGGATAATAGAGAGCAGCTTGAGAGAATTTTAGAACTGGATAATGAAGAAACCCTTCAGGTCAATTTCACCAGTCTATCAGGATCAGTTTTGGAAAAGCTGTATGAGCAAAGAAATGAGTTTACAGGACCGGTTCCGAAGTTGTTTGATAGTACCCATGTTATCATGTGCAAAAATAAGAAGGAAATTGTGTTTATTAGGAAGTATGATTTCGGAGACTGTAGTAAGATGACTATATTATCAGCAACTGCTGACAGAACTTTATATGAGGATTACTTCTCTGGAAAAACCATTAATTTCAGAGAAGTATACAAGGCTGAATATAAAGGAAAGGTGCTCCAGTACACGGCACATACTCTCAGCAGAGCTTTTTTCAATAAAAATGGAGGGACAGATGTTCTGGAAGAGATAAAGGAAAAGTATATCGGGGATATTCCGATTATCACCTTTAAAATGCTGGCATCAGACTCAGAAATTCATTTTGGTAAGACTGAGGGATTTAATGTATATCGTGGAATGGATATAGCTGTAATAGGTACACCACATAATTCTCCAGTTCTATATGAACTGGTAGGAGCAATGCTTGGGTATGATACAAGCGGCAGTTTACACAGATACCGTGTGGAGAGAAGCGGATATAGTTTTCCTATGATGAGCTATGGTGATGGGAAAATGAGAAATATGCAGCTTTTCTTTATTGAGTCAGAACTGGAACAGGCTGTGGGAAGAGCAAGACTATTAAGAGAGAATTGTACCGTATATGTTTTTTCCAATTACCCCTGCCAGCAGGCTGAAATTATTGAGAATCCATATCTGAAAGTAAAAACAGAAGAGGATACAGAGAAAAACGAAGATGAAATAATCCAGAATGAGACGATGGAATATTAAGAATAAATTCGTCAGAAACATATATATGGCGGACTCTGATCGAACAGGGTTGACAGTCATCCCTTAAAATATTATAGGCAACATACTTAAAATGATAATATGGAGAGGAATATACGAATCGGGCACTGCCAGGATTGATACATCTGCCTGGCAGTTAGCCAGAAATATTATAATTTCTGGCTAGGCGGGAATCAGACACTTCGGTTGGACGGAGACATGTCTGGCAGTATTCTGGACATGTGTGTTTGGGAGAGGGCGTATATTCCGTGAAAGAGATGTTGAGAAGGTCACAAATGTCATTGGCATTTGTGACTATTGATTTGCTAAAAGCAATAATATGTTAATATGCGACATGGGTAGAAATGTTTGAAAATTTCAGTGGGAAGGATTGAGGCAAATGCATAAAGACCGGGCTCGCGCGAAGCGATAGAGCCTGGTCGCCTAGGCATTTGCCTCAAGACTTTACAGTGAAATTTCTCAAAGATTTCTATCCGTGAAACTGATTATATTTAACTTGATAAGAGAAGGCTAATTATAATCTCCCACGAGGTTTTGGCACGATGCGATAGCAGAGTGACAATAACCGAGTCGATAAAACAAGGACACTGATAATTGCATTATTATTAGGCTGTTTTTATAACTAAAGAAATGAAAAAGATTCATCCTCAAATAGTAGTGCGATGGAAGATTATTATATTAGATAAAATAACTCATATATGGTAGAATAAATTTGTTATTATAGTTGGTATCAGTAAAACACGATACATAAGAATCGGAACATATCTTCGCTTTAGTAAATTTTCTTTTTTTGTATAAATACTTTTTAAGACACAACTAAATACTTGCATAATATACCTCTGATAAAATGCTGGGATTGAAGGTAAAATAAAACCAGTAATGATGAACGGAGGTGTATTTACTTGCAGATAGAATGGAAAAGTTAGGTACAATTAGAAGATAGTAAAAGTCGTCTCTTACAAAGCGGTGCTTATATTGCAAGGGCAAAGCAAAAGAGCGGTGAGTGTATCAGATTACAAACATTTGATTTTCTGGGATTCACATTCTATTGTGGGCGTTCACGCAAAGGCATGCCATATATAATGCCAAAGACAAGCTCTAAGAAATTCAGACAGAAAATTCGAGACATCAAGGTATGGTTATATGCGAATAGAGACCAACCGCTGAAGAAACTAATGGGTATGCTAAATCTGAAACTAATAGGTCATTATAGGTACTATGGCATAAGTTTTAATGGCAGAATGATTTCAAACTACAAACAACAAGTGAGAGAACTTCTGTTTAAGGTGCTGAATAGACGAAGTGACAGAAAGAGTTATACAAGAGAAGGATTCATTGAAATGCTGAAATATTATCCATTGGTAATGCCAAAGATTTATGTCAGCTTGTTTTGAAACTGTAAATATTATTATGAAGAGCCGTATGCGGGAAAGCCGCACGTATGGTTCTGTGAGGGGCTTACATTGCGAGGTGTAAGTCTACTCGACTGGAGGAATATATATGGCAAATTCATATAGGATAATGAATGATGCTACATGAGAAAGAGCAATGCACTGCCAGATTTTCAGAGATAGTGTAGAACCAGTCTTTTTCGTAACATTTTAGTCAGATATTACTGAATTTAAAATACACAAAATAAAAATAATAACAATTACTATTATTGACAAAATAGAAAGTATCATGTATAATACAGACATACATAAAAAAGCAACAAAATACTGAAAAATTCAGTAGGAATCTATTAACAAAATGAATCAACATTGAAAAGGAAAAAATAACTATGAAAAAATATGAATGTGAACCATGTGGCTATATTTATGATCCGGCAGTAGGCGATCCAGACGGAGGTATCGCTCCAGGAACTGCATTTGAGGATATTCCAGATGACTGGGTATGCCCGATCTGTGGATTAGGAAAAGATGTTTTTGTTCCTGTAGAAGACTAAGCAGAAAATGCAGGTGTGAAACTGACAGACACAAAAAATCCCAAGAGAACATATAAAAAGAAATGGAGACCAGATTATGACTTACGATTTAAATATTACCTTTGATGACAATTTAGTAACAGGAAATGAAACAATTGATACCCAGCATAAAGAATTGATCGACCGTATCCAGAACTTTGTAACTGCCTGTCAAAATGGCGACAGCAAAGTAAAAGCAATCAAAATGCTGGATTATCTGGATGAATATACTGACTTTCATTTCAAAGAAGAGGAAAAGCTTCAGGAAAAATCCGGTTATCCAGAGCGTGAAAACCATCATGAAAAACATGAAGAGTTTAAAAAGACAATTCAGGAACTGCATGAATACCTTCAGGATTATGAAGGACCAACTGATCGGTTCAGTGAACTTGTACAGAAGAATGTGATTGACTGGCTGTTTGGACACATTAAAACATATGACCGCTCTGTAGCAGAATTTATCTTTATGAGAGAAAATCCATAACGATACTAAAATAAAACAGGGAAGGTGTTCCCTCGGAGAATTCAGACAAAAGGGTGAATATTCCTATGATGGATAACCTTAGAGAATACTGTGTCAATGCTAAGAAGATTACAAATAAACAAGAACCCTATTTCACAGGCCCACTTGGGAATGATATTTTTCAATGTTCCCCTAGCTGCGAATAAAATATGTACATGTTTCTCATACAAATTCAGCTAAAAAATAATACCACACCTTTATTTGACTGGGGAAAGTATTGGGAAAAAGATGTAAGGATAATGGTGCCTATATCTGTACAGACTCATTACTCATTTATTGATGGAATTCATATTGGTGAGTTTGTAGATTCATTAGAAAAATATTTGGCAAGTTTTTAACAATCAAGTTCCAGTTTGTGGAATTGGAGCAGTGTAAAAACAAGTTCAAAATTTCAATTACATATTATAATTATGAAAAAGCAAAGGCTGAAACATTCCTTTGCTTTTTTCATGTCCAAATATATCAGAGAAAGGAGTTATGCCAATGGATTTTTCATGGGAACTGTTATTTGAACTGCTGGGTAAGGTTGCAGATACAATCGGTAATGTTCTCGGCGGCACAAAGAAAGATTGAGAAAAACGAAAACAGGAGGTGATGAAACATGGGAGAGGATGAAATTGTAAGGCTGTTCAATGCCAAGATCAAGCTGGAACGGAAGCAGTATAAGAAGCGAGTATTACAGTTAGCCTCAGAGAGGATTTACCAGAGGGCGTATCAGATCAACTGCCGGGAGAATATTGCAGAGACTTTGCTGGAAAAGAGCGGTGAGATGAAATCAGAGGTCCTGCGCTGTCTCCTGGTTCTGCCAAATGTGATCCAGTTCTTTTATGCCAGGTGGATGGGAAAAGGAGATTCTTTCCAGCTGGAACTGGAAAACAGCATGGATACCGGGATCAAGGAAATTGGGCTGCTCATGGAGCAGGAAGAAACGGAGGCAGCATGAAGAAGAGAGTCATGTGTGTACATACGGAGCTGGTAAGGGAAGGCTCCGTATATACGAGGGGAAAGATGGAAACACAGGTATTACAACAACAGAGGAGGCTGCAGGTTTTGCAGCCTCTTTTTTCGGCAAGCAGGATAAGGAACTGCTCTATGTTTGTGCTGTGAATGGGGAACTGGAGCCTGTATTAATGGAAATGGTTGCTAAAGACAGTAAAAATGTGTGCTATGCAGAACCGGCAGATATATTTAAGTCAGCAATTATGGCGAATGCATACGGAATTTTCTGTTTTCATAACCACCCGGGAGGCAGAGCAAAAGCGAGTAAGGAAGATATAGACCTGACTGCAAGGCTGGAAGCCTGCGGTGTCATGCTGGGGATTCCGTTACTGGATCATATTATTATCAGCAGCCAGGGAGAGGTTTACAGCATAAAAGAACAGGACGAGGAAAAGCTTAATGAAACCATGAGCAGGATGTTTGATAAAAAGAAGCAGTAGAAAGAACGAATAAAAATCAATGGAAAAAAGGAGAATGAAATTATGGCTGCAGATGTTGAAACAATGTTTTATACAAGAGAGAAACCATGGCACGGACTGGGAACACTGGTGGCAGAAGCACCGGAATCAAGGGAAGCACTGCGGATTGCCGGGCTGAACTGGAAAGTCCTCCAGGAACCTGTCTATACGGAGAATGACGAGCTGATCCAGGGCTATAAGGCAAATGTAAGGGATTCTGACAGAAAGATATTAGGCGTGGTCACAGACCGTTACAAGGTCATCCAGAATGAGGAAGCCTTTGCATTTACAGATGCCCTGTTAGGAGAGGGCGTGCGCTACGAAACAGCAGGCTCCCTGCAGGAGGGAAGAAGGGTATGGCTGCTTGCAAGGTTTCCAAGGGAATATATCATTGCCGGCGAGCGTATCAGCCCATACATGGTATTTTCCAATACCCATGACGGTTCCGGTGCGGTGAAGACGGCGCTTACCCCTATCCGTGTAGTATGCAATAATACGCTTAACCTTGCCCTGCGCACGGCAAAGCGGAGCTGGTCTATGATCCACACAGGGGATATCAGCGGAAAGATCGAGGAAGCGAAGAATACCCTGTTCCTGGCAGACGAGTATATGTCTGCTCTTGGAAAAGAGTTTGAAAATCTGAGGGGAATCAGGCTGTCTGAAAAAACAGGTCATGGATTATATCGAGATTCTGCTTCCGGTAGAAGAAAATTTCACCCCACAGCAGAAGCGTAGCATAGAAAGACTGAGAGAAGACATGAGAATGCGCTACTTTGACGCTCCCGATCTGAAAGACGTAGGAAACAATGGCTACCGCTTTATCAATGCAGTATCGGATTTTGCAACCCATTCTACCCCAAGAAGAAAGACTGCAAACTATAAAGAGAATATCTTTGCCAGAACCGCAGACGGAAATCCGCTGATCGACAGGGCTTATCAGATGGTGCTGGCAGCATAAGGGGGAGCAGATGAAAAATTTCGCAGTCTGTCAGGAGGCAAGGATGAAGATTTTTGAGATCATAACAGGTATTTGTATCCTGGTATTTGATGTTTTGGTAGTTGTAAACCAGTTCAGGAAAGTAATAGATATTTTTACAGGGGAGAATGCAGAATGAAGAATATTATGATTCCGACAAAAGATTTAACAAGGGAAGAGTGGCTGGAACTCCGCAGAAATGGTATCGGAGGCTCTGATGCTTCCGTGGTGATGGGGAAGAATCCCTGGCGTTCCATCCAGCAGCTGTGGGAAGACAAGACTGGCAAAACACCGGTGCAGGAGAACTCCAATGAGTATACATACTGGGGCAATGTGATGGAGGGGATTATCCGTAAGGAATTTATGAACCGTACAGGTCTGAAGGTACGGCAGAAACATTTTATGATGTTCCATCCCCGGTTTCCGTTTATGTTCGCGGATGTGGACGGGATTGTTACAGATGAGCGTGGTGAAAAATGTATTTTTGAAGCCAAGACTGTCAGTCAGTACCGTGAGGATGAATGGAAAAATGGAAAGATTCCTACAGAGTACATGATGCAGGTACAGCATTACCTGGCAGTCTGCAATATGCAGAAAGCGTACATTGCGGCTCTGATCGGCGGCAACCATTTTATATATTATACAATCTTGCGTGATGAAGAGATGATTGCTGACCTGGTCTATGCAGAGAAAAAGTTCTGGGAGTATAACGTAAAGTGCGATATCCGCCAGGAGATAGATGATTCTGAGGCAACGAAAGAGTTTCTGGACAGAAAGTATAAGGAATCCGTGAAGGACAGTGTCCCGCTTGACCGTTCCCTGGTGAAAGTCCTGGAGGAATACCAGGATGTAAGTGACCAGCTGAAGGATATGGAGAAGCGGAAAACCGGCCCTTCCAATCAGCTAAAAGCTGCCCTTGGGGAGCATGAAGAGGGAAAATTTGACAATGGGCAGATTGTACGCTGGAAACGGATTGAGAAGAATTTACTGGATTCTAAGAGGCTGAAAGCAGAGAAGCCGGAGATGTATAACCAGTATACCAGTGTAAATGCTTACCGCACCCTGTCTATTGCGTCTTAAAGGGGGCTGGTACTATGGCTGTGGAATCGAAGATGAGAAGACTTACATGCAGATGAAATCGAATGCAGGGTAGGAAGTATCGGTGAAAAAGGAATCTCGCTTCTGTTATATAAGAATGCAAGGGTAGACCAGGCAATCCTGGATGAAGTCTTTGGCATATATGGCTGGCAGAGAAGCCATATGATGATTGGAAATTCCCTGTACTGTACCGTGAGTATCTGGGACCCGGAGAAAAAGACCTGGATTTCCAAGCAGGATGTGGGAACAACAGGGGATTTTGAGAAGGAGAAAAGTGCTGCTTCGGATTCGTTCAAAAGAGCGTGCGTGAATCTGGGGATTGGAAGGGAGCTGTATACGGCTCCCTTCGTTTTTATGCCCGGCCAGCTCAAGTGGTGGTTACAGAGAAAGACCGGAAGAAGGTTGTGAAAGACAGTTTCAGTGTAAGTGCAATCACTATTTTCGGGCGGATAGAGGTCATCACAGGGATTTCGGTTATCAATCAGAGAAAGAAAGCAGAGGTTTTCAGATGGGGAAACTTAAACGCTGCAGAGAAGAACAATGGAGATGCAAACGAGGAATGAGCAGGAACTGTCCAGGGAGCTGGAAAGGACGAAAGTGCCAGAGGAACAGATTCTAAAGCGGTATGGTGTTAAGTCTCTTTGCGAACTGGATGAGGTATCAAGGAAAAGAGCACTGAATGGACTGAAACGAACAAAATCAGCCGCCTGATTATGGACGGCTAATCGAGAAGCTGGAAATTGTAGATATGGGATGACGCAGCATTTAGTTATGTCAGACCCAAGAAAAGAGAGTGCACGGCAGTCAGAAGTACCGCTGCGGAGCTACAAAGAGTAAAAATAACGGAGGAATTGCAGATGGATTACATGGAATTTAAAAATCAGATGTTAGCAGAGATAGAGGAACGCCTTACTGAAAAAGAATATGCCTGTTATGAACCGGCAGATGGCAATATGCTGGAAGAAGAGTCTGGTGATTCAGGAAGGAAACGAGCCGATAAGATTTGGTGCGACTACGACAAGTATGTACCGGGCTTATAAGATCCGGGTACAGTATAAGGCAGATTGCAGAAGAAATCATAAGGGAAATAGAGGCACATAAGGAAATCAGGGGGCTGGAAAAGATCAGAATGC
>NZ_JAYFUY010000086.1:0-10885 GCF_059933065.1 Blautia sp. HA3515
CTTTATAAGCTTTCTCTTTTGCCGGCTTAGCTGGCTTTTCCTTTGGTTCTTTTGGAAGATCCGCTTTCTTTGGCTCTTTCTTTTCTTCCTGTCTGGGTGCCTGTTTCTTCACTGGCTTCGGAGCCTTTTTGCGGTTTTCATCTTCTTTGATCGCTTCCACTTTTACAGTATCAACGATTTCTTTGATCTCTTCCTCATCAGAAACGGTTTCGATCTTACGTACTTTAATAATTGCAGGCTTACTGCCGATGCCAAAAAATCCAGAGCTGCCTTCGCTTACAACCTGAATATCAAGCTGGTCACTGGATGTACCAAGCTCTATGCAGGCTTTTGTGATTGCTTCACTTTTAGTTTTTGCGGAAAACTGAACGTAATCCTCCATCATAGCCCCTCCGTTCCTTATTGTTGTTCTTATTTCTTCTTGTTTCTCTCATCAAAATCCTTTACCATATTGGCCTTTGCAGTAATACTGCCTGGCAGCCGCATTCTCTTGCCTTCTGGTAGGATTCCTCAAGCTTTTTCGCTTTGTCAGCAGCATTGCCGCCGCCATTTCCCTTATCAATCTTTGTTGTATTGATGTTCTTTGTATTCTGATTTGCCTGATTTGTGATCTGCTGTGGTGGAAGCCCCTGTTTTGCACGCTTCTTTTCCATTTTTTTCATGTTTTCATTGATCAGGTCATTAATATCAATCTTATTCAGAAGACGGTTGATCACTACCTGCTGTACGCTTGGTACCAACTGCACTGGCAATCCAGTAAATCCCAACGAGCGACCGGGAATGTGAAACAGAATACAGCAGACATCAGGGGCATTACTGTATTCATGGTCTTCATGGATGCATTCATGGTAGAATTGCTGTCATCTGCTACAGCTGCCTGAGGCATCAGCTTATAATTGAGTACCTGTGTTGCCCATGCAAGAACCGGGATCATGATCGCTACAATAGCAAGGATGATAGCACCGCCTGTAAATGCAGCCTTAATATAAGTAAGAGGCTGGTCTGCAATATTCAGCCCGCAAAGCAGCTCGTGACATCTTGGAAATCTCGCTGGCTGCTCTCACTGATCTCCTTGGAAAATCCTGAAAACTGGCTCATGGAAGAAAGTTCCTTCCACTGGGATGGAGAAAGTGCATACAGGAAATCAATGATTGAGTTGCTTGTAGCCTTTGTTCCATCTAAAACAAGGGATACCCTTGACATGTTGTGATCCTTGATAAAGGTCTGAAGCAGGATCTGTATATCCGTTTACGGAAACGATCTTTGTCACAACATCTGTAAATACTTCACCAACACTGCTTACATATGCAGGAAATCTTATAGATAACCTGCCATAAAGCCATCAATACAGGAAACTGGATCAGCAGCTGTACACAGCTTCCTGTAGGAGAAACGCCGTATTTCTGGTAAACAGCCTGTGTTTCTTCCTGCATCTTCTGTGCGGAAACCTGATCTCTCTTGCCCTGATATTTCTTCTGAATCTTCTGAAGCTCAGGCTGCATAACTGCACTCAGCTTGGAAAATTTCTGCTGCTTAACCTGCAGTGGGGTCATAAACAAGAAAATAACGATACTGAAAATAATGATACAAAGACCCAGGTTCTGAATACCGAACAGACTGTCAAACATCTTGTAGATGCCATTCATGATCCACTCCCATCAGAGTTGCCAGCTGGCCAATGATCGGAGTAGTACTCTTTGTGGCTAAAACAATATCGCAAGGTTTTCTCCTCCTAGATTTCGTACTGCTTAAGGTAAAATACCTTATGGTACAGGATCGTAGCCTCCATGTGAAAAAGGATTGCATCTTAATATCCTCCATAAAGCAAGAAGGCCGCCTTTCCATGCACCGTACTTTTCGATTGCTTCCAAACCATATTGAGAACATGTGGGAATATAAGGACATTTTGTTCTCTTCATTGGTGACAAATATTTCTGATAGAGACGAATCATCTTAATCATCCATTTTTTGATCATGGCTTTCCTCCACAGCATTTATGCCGCTGCCCCAGATGCAAAAGGGCACTTTCGATTTCCTGATAAGACCTTCCCTTTGCCCCAGTCCTGGCAACAACTACTATATCCAAACCTTTTTCAAATAATGTTTCATTCAGGCGATAACTCTCTCTGATCAATCTGGTGATTCTGTGGCGTACCACACTATTCCCTACTTTTTTACTTACTGATATTCCCAAACGATTCTCCATGTGCCCATTCTTCAGCACGTACATCACCAGATACCGGTTTGCCTGTGATGTTCCTTTTCGGTATACTTTCTGAAAATCCTGATTTTTCTTTAAGGAGTCTGAGTATTGCATCTGATCCTCCTTTTTAATTCTTTATAGAAGAAAAGACCACATATCTGCGGTCTTAACGGGTCAAGCATTCTTATTGCTCCAGCATATAAAATTGGCTGCTGACAGCTGTCCTGCTTAAGCAGATAAGCGCTTTCTTCCTTTTAATCTTCTGGCAGCCAGAACTTTACGTCCGCCTTTTGTACTCATACGTGCACGGAATCCGTGAACCTTTGCTCTTGATCTTTTTTTCGGCTGAAATGTCATTTTCATAGGTAAAGCACCTCCTTTATCTATTTATCATTTTAATTATCTATCCTAATCAGAACATCATTTCAATTATATTCATAAAAACCTGCTACGTCAAGCATAAAATGGGAATTTTCCGGCTTTTTTTCGTCTCATTTTTTTTGCCTTTTTAGGAAATAGTGGATAGTTTAAATGGTTTACGTAATATTATCCACAATTTGTGGATAACTTGTGGATAACTTGTCAATAATCTATAAAACTATCCACTTTTTTCGACATATTTATACACACCTTTTGCTAAAAAGCCATTTTTTCCAGGTGGTGGACAGTGGATAAACTTATACACATTATTTTAAACCATTTTGTCGTTATTTCGGATTTTATGGAAACCTGTGTGGTTATTTCCACTGTTATCCACACTAATCCACAGCCAAAATGTGGATAACACCCCATCTAATCCACATTCTTCTTCTCATTACTCACCATTTATTTTCCATTACTGCCCTATTTTCTCATTGCGAAACCAGAAAATTTATTATAATATATAAAAGGATATTTATGTCCTTTTATCAATGCACTACGGGAGGAAAAAATGAACACAGTAATCGAAAAATGGGATGAGATCCTTAATATAGTAAAAACAGAACATGAGCTTTCTGAGGTTTCCTTTAATACATGGCTGAAACCCCTTAAAGTATATGAAGTAGATGGTAATGTAGTCACCATTATCGTGCCCTCTGAGCAGGTAGGGCTTTCTTATATTACAAAGAAATATAAGCTCCCTCTGCAGGTAACTATCAGTGAAGTTGCAGGCATGGACAACTGTGATGTGCGTTTTATCCTTCCCGAAGACGTACCAGCCAAAAAAACTGTTTCTTCTGGCAACAGCCATACAGCACAGGATATCCGCTGCGAAGAAGCACATTTAAATCCCAAATATACATTTGATACCTTTATCGTAGGCAGCAACAACAAATTTGCACAGGCTGCAGCCCTTGCAGTTGCAGAATCACCGGGAGAAGCATATAATCCGCTTTTCATCTACGGCGGTGCCGGACTTGGAAAGACCCATCTGATGCATTCTATTGCCCACTTTATTATTGAACATAATGAAAAGAGCAAGGTACTTTATGTTACAAGTGAAGAATTTACCAACGAACTGATCGAGACGATCCGTAACGGAAATAATTCCGCTATGACCAAATTCCGTGAAAAATACCGTAATATCGATGTCCTTCTGGTTGATGATATTCAGTTCATTATAGGTAAAGAATCCACCCAGGAAGAATTTTTCCATACTTTTAACAGCCTGCACAGTGCCAAAAAGCAGATCATTATCTCCTCAGATAAGCCGCCAAAAGATATGGAGATCCTGGAAGAACGATTCCGTTCCAGGTTTGAATGGGGTCTGATCGCAGATATCACCCTGCCAGATTACGAAACACGTATGGCCATCCTTCACAAAAAGGAAGAAATGGACGGCTATAATATTAATGAAGAAGTTATCAAATACATTGCTAATAATATCAAATCTAATATCCGTGAGCTGGAAGGCGCCTTTAATAAGGTAATGGCTTCTGCTAAGCTGGAACAAAAAGATGTTACCTTAGAACTGGCGGAACAGGCATTAAAGGATATTATTTCACCTGATGAAAAGAGAGTTATAACTCCTGAATATATTATTTCCATTGTGGCAGAACATTATAATGTAACAACAGCCGATCTTTGCGGCAATAAGCGAAGCTCCAAAATCGTGATTCCAAGACAGGTAGCAATGTACCTTTGCCGTGAACTTACTTCCACACCATTAAAAAGCATTGGTAAATCCCTTGGAAACCGTGACCATACCACTATTATGCATGGTATCGAAAAGATGGAAAAAGAAATCAGTACAGACAGTAATCTGAACAATACCATCGACATCTTAAAGAAAAAGATTAATCCACAAAATTAACATTACTTATCCACACACCCTGTGTATAGCATGTGGTTTACTGTGGAAAACGTGGGCGATTTTTTTGCCTGTTTTTTTCCACATTGGTTTTACACAAGTTATTCACACACCTTAACCTGAATTTTACACGAAGTTATCCAATGCTTAAACCCTTTGATTTTGGGGCTTTTATGAAGTTATTCACATTTTCACACCCCCTACGGCGATTACTTCGGATTTCTTCTTTTATTTACACACATAAAAACCCACATCAGCCAGAAAAGGAGTTATACACATTATGAAAATTATCTGCTCTAAAAATAATCTTCTGAAAAGCGTAAGCATTTCATTAAAAGCAGTTCCATCAAAAACAACCATGCCAATCCTTGAATGTATTCTTATTGATGCTTCAGCCAGTCAGATCAAATTTACAACAAATGATATGGAACTTGGTATTGAAACCATAGTTGAGGGTACTATTGAAGAAAAAGGTATGGTTGCACTGGATGCTAAAATCTTTTACGAAATCATAAGAAGACTTCCTGATAATGATGTAACCATCAAAACAGATGATAAATTTACTGCAACTATTACCTGTGAAAAGGCAAAATTTACGATTCCAGGCAAATCCGGAGAAGATTTTGCTTATTTGCCAATGATTGAAAGGGATGAACCTTTGACTTTATCCCAGTACACATTGAAAAATATGATTTGTCAGACAATTTTCTCAATTGCAGTGAATGAAAACAACAAATTAATGACCGGTGAATTATTTGAAATAAAGGATAATTGTCTGAAAATAGTATCTCTTGATGGACACCGCATTGCTATCCGTAAAATGCCGCTGAAAAGAGATTACTCAGACAAAAAAGTGGTGGTTCCAGGCAAGACGCTCAATGAGATCAGCAAGATCCTTTCCGGTGAAGTAGATGAACAGGTAAGCATTTTCTTTACAAAAAACCATATTCTTTTTGAATTTGACCAGACCATGGTAGTATCCAGACTGATCGAAGGAGAATATTTCAGAATTGACCAAATGCTTTCCAGTGATTATGAGACTAAGCTGACGATTAACAAAAAAGAATTTTTAAGCTGTATTGACCGTGCCACTCTTCTGGTACGCGAAGGTGATAAAAAACCTATCATTATTTCCATTACAGACAGCAGTATGGAGCTGAAGATCGATTCTGCCATGGGTTCTATGAATGAGGATATTGATATTTCAAAAGATGGAAAGGATATTGTAATCGGCTTTAATCCTAAATTCCTGATCGACGCATTGAAGGTCATTGATGATGAAAACATTAATATTTATCTTGTAAATCCCAAGGCTCCATGCTTTATCAGGGATGATGAGGAGTCCTATACGTATTTGATCCTGCCTGTAAACATTAATCAGAATCAGGCAAGATAAAAAAGAGAAAATAACTGACACAGATAGAAAGCCAGATCTGTGTAAAAATAATATATAAACAGCAAAAACATCAGGAGGCGGATTATTTTGGTTATCCATATCAGAGACGAATTTATCAAACTGGGGCAGGCAATGAAGCTGGCAGATCTGGTATCTGACGGTGTAGAAGCAAAATATGTGATCAGTGACGGACTTGTAAAAGTAAACGGAGAGGTTGACACACGCAGAGGCCGTAAGGTATATGTGGGCGATACGATTTCCTATAATGGACAGGATGTGCAGGTTGAAGGAGAAAGTGAATAAGCAGTCCCATGTATATTGAATCCATCAAATTAAGCAATTTCAGAAATTACGAAAATCTTGAACTGCATCTGGATCAGGGAACCAATATTTTTTACGGAGATAATGCGCAGGGAAAGACAAACATCCTGGAGTCTGTTTATCTGTGTGGTACAAGCCGTTCCCATAAAGGAAGCAGGGATAAAGAAGTGATCCGTTTCGGGCAGGATGAGTCTCACATACGGATGAATGTGTGTAAAAACAGGATGAATTATCAGATCGATATGCATCTTCGTAAAAATAAGGCAAAGGGTGTGGCAATCAATGGAATGCCTATCAAGAAAGCCAGAGAGCTGCTTGGTGTGGTAAATCTGGTTTTCTTTTCTCCGGAGGATCTGAATATTATCAAAAACGGTCCTTCAGAGCGGAGAAGGTTTATGGATTCAGAGCTTTGCCAGCTTGACCGGCTTTATCTTACAGACCTGGCAGGCTATAACCATATCCTGAATCAGAGGAACAAGCTTCTGAAGGAGATATTAGGGAATACATCTCTGAAGGATACTCTGGATGTATGGGATATGCAGATGGTTAATTATGGAAAAAGAGTGATCGCTAAGCGCAGGGATTTTGTGGCAGAACTTAATGAGATCATCCGGGAAATCCATAAGAACCTTACTGGCAGGGAGGAACTGCTGGAGATCCTTTATGAGCCAAATGTAAGTGACCAGGATTTTGAAGAGACTTTGTTTAAGAACAGAGACAGGGATTTTCGCATGCGCTTAAGCTCTACAGGACCTCACAGAGATGATTTCGGCGTAATGGTCAATGGGATCGATATCCGTAAATATGGTTCCCAGGGACAGCAAAGGACAGCTGCTTTATCTCTGAAGCTTTCAGAAATATATCTGGTTGAAAAAATCATTAAGGATAAGCCTGTGCTTCTTCTGGATGATGTGCTTTCCGAACTGGACAGCAGCAGGCAGTCCTGTCTCCTGGACAGCATCCATGATATACAGACATTGATCACCTGTACAGGACTTGATGATTTTGTAAGCAGGCAGTTTCACATTAATAAGGTTTTTCAGGTTGTTGCAGGTCATGTACATTAGATGTGAAACATTTATTTTTTGACAAGCATGACTGCTTATGATAAACTATCCGTAATTGTGAGTTGGTATTGGAAAGTTGGTGAAAATTTTGGACAAGGAAGAATTTCGTATTAAGCTGGAGGAGATCAACCACCTTGTTGAGAACAAGGATTATAAGGGTGCTATGGGCGTTGTTGACAGCATTGACTGGCGCCGTGTAAAGAATGTACGTACTCTTTGTGTAGTAGGTGAGATCTATGCAGCCAACAAGCGGTATGAGGACAGTAAGGAGATTTTTCTTCTGGCTTATCACAGGGCGCCTATTGGTAAGAATATCCTTTACCGTCTGATCGAGGTTTCCCTGAAGATGGGGGACATTGAGGAGGCTAAGGATTTTTATCAGGAATACAAGGAGGTTGCCCCAGGGGACAGCACGCTTCTTATTCTGAAATATAAGATCTTAAGTGCAAAGAATGCTCCTATCAGTGAACAGATCAAGGTTCTTGAAGAATATAAAGAAAAAGAATTTACAGAGAAATGGTCTTATGAGCTGGCAAATCTTTATTATCAGGCAGGCGAAAAGGACAAGTGTCTTGAATTATGTAATGAGATGATCCTATGGTTTAATGAAGGCAGCTATGTGATGCGAGCCGATGGATCTGAAGCTTCGTATGGGAGCACTTACAGGAGATGAGAAGCAGCGTTATGAGCAGCAGTTTGTGCCCAAGCTGTTTACACCTGAGGAAGTACAGAGCCTGAAGGACAAAGGCGAGGAGCCGAAAGAAAGCAGTGAAGAAAAAGAACAGCCATTGATCGAAAGTATTCCGGTTGGCAATGATAAAGATCTGAGTGGAGTAGAAAGTCTTCAGGAGAAGATATCCAAGGGGATCCGTGACATTTTCGGTAAACGTATGGAATCGGATGAAGAGCTTTTAAGCGAGGAGTATGGTGCAGAGGATGAGATGATCAAGAAGCCTTCAGATAAAGAACTGGCGAATGCACCTGCACTGGAGCCTGAGAGCGGCAAGTCCATTCTGGTTAAAGAGGATAATGCAGAAAATAAAGAATCTGCAGATCTGAAAGAGAATTTCACCATGCCGGAGCTTAAAATTCCGGAGTCCATGAAGAATTTTGAAGCAGAAGAAACACCAGAGGTACCTAAGGCAGTTCTGGATGATACTCCTGTATTTGCTGATCAGAAAGAGGGCAAAGAATTCAATCTGGAAGATACCATTCTGGCAGCAGCAAGTGCCCAGGGAATCAATATTCCAAAAGAACCTGAAGTAAAGGAAACTCCTGTTTCCGAAGAATCAAAGCTTCCTGAAAAAGAAGAAGCACAGCCGGTAAAAGCAGCAGCTCCTGTTCAAGAGCCGGTAAAAGCTGAAGTACCTTCACCGCAAAAGAAGATGGTGGAACTTGAGGAAGAAGAATTTCTTTCCGAGGAGGATCTGCAGGAAGCAGAAGCTGAATTCCTGAATGGTCCGAAGAAGACTGAAGAGAAGAGCCTTGACAAACCTTCTGTACCGGAGATACCAAGACTGGAAGATGAAGAATTATTTACCAACGATTACAGTGCAGATGATGAGCCGATAGAAGATCTAAAAGAAAAGGCTGCCCCTAAAGTGCCTGAAGTTGCAGAAGAGATACAGCCACTGGAAGAAGAGGCAGAAGAAGAGAAGCCGGTTCTTTCTGAGGAAGAGGAATTGGAACAGTTTATTGATTCTATTCAGCCTAAGGATGAACGGGATCCTATGGATATTATCCCAAGAGAGCGTACCTTGACGGATGAGGAGAAAAAGCTGTTTACATATTTTGTAAAGGTTCCAGGCATGAAGGAGCAGCTTCTGGATGCTCTTCTGGACGCCCAGCTGGCAGCAGCAGATAAGACCTCAAAAACAGGCAATATTATTGTTATGGGAGGTCATGAGACAGGTAAGACAAGGCTGATCGGAAGTCTTATTCCTGCCATCTGTAAAGAAAGAAATATTGAAGCCTCAAAAGTAGCCTACGTATTTGCAGACCAGATCAATGGTATGGATATGTCAAAGGTAGTAGATAAGCTTTCCGGTGGATTTCTGGTGATCGAGGAAGCTAATTCCCTAACTCCGGAGACTGTAGAAGAACTGGATAAAGCTATGAATTTCAGGACGGATGGTCTTACAGTGATCCTTGAAGATGAGAAGATTGGTATGAGGAAGCTGATTGCCAAATATCCCAGGTTTGCAAAGAAGTTCACATCCATGATCAATATACCTGTTTTCACCAATGATGAGCTTGTAAATTTCGCAAGGGTTTATACAAAAGAAAATGGATACCGTATCGATCAGATGGGAATGCTTGCTCTGTATAATCTGATCGGCATCAACCAAAAAGAAGATGAGCCAATGAATATCGGTTCTGTGAAAGAGCTTCTGGATAATGCAATTGCCAGATCTGAGGGAGGCCTTCTGTAATTTTAACAAGAAAAAAAGAGTTGACAGAGACGGATACATCGTACTCTATGAGAAAGATACTTTGCAAAATAAAGGAGATTAAAAAATGCCCAGACAATTCTTACCTCGGAAATCCAAAATATACCATTGAAGTCCTCCAAAAGTATCATTTTGTATTCCAGAAAAGGTTTGGGCAGAATTTTTTAATTGATACCCACGTTCTGGAACGGATCATTGAAGCTGCCCAGATAACAAAGGATGATTTTGTAATTGAGATAGGTCCTGGTAATCGGTACCATGACCCAGTATCTGGCAGAGGCTGCCAGGGAAGTGGCAGCGGCGGAAATTCGACCGTTCCCTGATTCCAATCTTACAGGATACCTTACAGGACTGGGATAATGTAACTGTGATCAATGAGGATATCCTGAAGGTGGATGTATGTAAGCTGGCCCAGGAGAAGAACGGTGGACGTCCGGTGAAGGTGGTTGCCAATCTGCCATATTATATTACAACGCCTATTATTATGGGATTATTTGAAAATCAGGTACCTTTGGACAGCATCACCATTATGGTGCAGAAAGAAGTGGCAGACAGGATGCAGGTAGGTCCGGGTACTAAGGATTATGGAGCACTGTCACTGGCTGTACAGTATTATGCAAGCCCGCAGATCGTGGCCAACGTTGCGCCTGACCGTTTGATGCGAACCCGCTAGCCAAAGGTAGGAAGTGCTGTGATAAGGCTTACCAGATTTTTGGAGCCGCTCGGTAAAGGTAGATGATGAAGAAGCTGCTATGTGTTTGCCATTATCCTCTTGGCATCCTTCAATCAGAGAAGAAAGACTCTGGTAAACGGACTTAAGTAACGCTTCTGAATCGTCTTTTGACGAAGGAGCAGATCGAAAGTGCGCTGACAAGTGCAGGTCTTCCGTTGAACAATCAGAGGAGAGGCACTGACGCTGGAGCAGTTTGCACAGCTTTCCAATGAATTTTCCAGAATATAGAATATAGAATATAGAATATAATAAATAGCATCCGTTGGCTAGGCGGATGCTTTTTATTTTGTCTCAAATATATTTTTTCAAAAAGGAAGGGAAGAGTCAATTACCGTACTGGTAATTAACATATGAAAAAGAAATTTATAAAAATAATGTTGGCTGTATTATTTTTACGCTTTTTAGTATATCCATAAATTGCTGAA
>NZ_JAYFUY010000087.1:0-7196 GCF_059933065.1 Blautia sp. HA3515
TAGGATTTTCCAGCAACGAATATCATAAGTTTTCAACGGCATCCCTGATCACCAGAAGTACTAATGATGTGCAGCAGGTACAGCAGGTTATGACCATGACCTTCCGTATTCTTCTGTATGCCCCTATACTGGGGATCGGAGGTGTGATCAAGGTACTGAATACTGATGCATCCATGACCTGGATCCTGGGTGTTGCTGTTGCACTGATCCTTCTTGTGATCCTGGTGCTGTTTAAGATCGCAATGCCCAAATTTACAAAGCTGCAGACTCTGATCGACCGTTTGAATCTGGTTACAAGGAAGATTCTTACCGGTATTCCTGTGATCCGTGCATTCAGCAGGGAAAAATTCGAGGAAGACCGTTTTGAGACTGCCAATGAGGAATTGACGAAAACAAATCTGTTTGTCAACAGATGTATGACTTTTATGATGCCTGTAATGATGCTGATCATGAACGGTGTATCCGTTATGATCATTTACTTCGGAGCACATGCAGTAGATAACGGAAGTATGCAGGTAGGAAATGTAATGGCATTTATCCAGTATGCTATGCAGATCATTATGTCCTTCCTGTTGATCACTGCCATGTCCATTATGATTCCCCGTGCCAATGTGGCTGCTGTCAGGATCAATCAGGTTCTGGAAACAGAAGGCAGTATTGAAGATCCGATATCTCCGGAAGCTCCACAGGATAGTTTACGTGGAACAGTTGAATTTGACCATGTAAGCTTTGCGTTACCCGGAAGCGCAGGAGAAAATGTGTTGAATGATATCAGCTTTACTGCTAAGAAAGGCCAGACAGTGGCTGTGATCGGAAGTACCGGAAGTGGCAAGAGTACACTGGTCAATCTGATCCCAAGATTTTATGATACAACGCAGGGAACGGTAAAGGTGGATGGTGTGGATGTGCGTAAAATGACACAGCACCAGTTAAGGGAATGCCTTGGATACGTACCTCAGAAAGGAATCCTGTTCTCAGGAACAATTGATTCTAATATCCGTTACGGAAAAGAAAACATTTCTTCTGAAGAAGTACAGCAGGCAGCACAGATCGCCCAGGCTACAGAGTTTATTGATACAAAACCCGAGAAGTACAGATCACCGATCGCACAGGGCGGTACCAACGTATCCGGAGGCCAGAAACAGCGTTTGTCCATTGCAAGAGCGATTGCCAAGAAGCCGGAGATTTTTATTTTTGATGATAGCTTTTCTGCACTGGATTTTAAAACGGACAGTAATCTGAGGAAAGCATTAAAGGAGAGTACTAAAGATGCAACAACGATCATTGTTGCACAGCGTATCAGTACTATTTTGAACGCAGATCAGATCATTGTACTGGATGAAGGACATATGGCTGGTATCGGAACACATAAGGAACTGATGAAGAACTGTGAGGTTTACCGTCAGATCGCAATGTCTCAGTTGTCAGAGGAGGAATTAGCATGAGTGAGAGAAGCAGAAGACCTATGGGAGGCGGGCATGGTATGCGTTCTGTTGAGAAGGCCAAGGACTTTAAAGGAGCCATGAGTCGTCTGTTCCAGTACATGGGTAAATATAAATTCCGTTTTGGACTAATGTTTCTGTTTGCTATTGCAGGAACTATATTCAATATTGTTGGGCCAAAGATTCCTTGGAAAAGCAACCACAGAGCTTTTCAACGGACTGGTCAAGAAAGGTAAATGGATCTGGTGGCATTGATTTTTCAAAGATTGGTCAGATTCTTTTATTTACGCTGGCCTTATATGTGGCAAGTGCATGCTTTTCCCTTATTCAGGGGTTTGTAATGACAGGGATTTCCAATGATGTTACGTATAGTCTGCGTAAGGATATTTCCCAAAAGATCAATCGTCTGCCTTTAAATTATTTTGAAAGCCGGACAAACGGAGAGATTCTTTCCAGGGTAACAAATGATGTGGATACATTGCAGATGAGTCTGAACCAGAGTATTACCCAGCTGATCACCTCCATTACCACATTGATCGGAGTATTTATAATGATGCTTTCCATTAATGTGCCGATGACGCTGGCAGCCCTTTTAATCCTGCCAGTGTCCATGCTGATCATTAATGGGGTAATGAAGCGGTCGCAGAAATATTTCCGTGATCAGCAGAAATATCTTGGCGAAGTAAATGGTCAGATTGAGGAAAATTACGGTGGACACAATGTGGTAAAGGTATTCAACAAGGAACAGGACGTACTGAATGTTTTTGAAAAAGACAACCAGAAGCTTTACGAGTCTGCATGGAAATCTCAGTTTTTCTCAGGCATGATGATGCCTATTATGCAGTTTATCGGCAATCTGGGCTATGTAATGGTTGCATTGTTAGGCGGTGTGTTTGTGATCAAAGGAAGTATTGAGGTTGGAGATATCCAGTCTTCTTCCAGTATATCCGTAATTTTACACAGCCTATCCAGCAGATCGCACAGGTAACAAATCTGCTTCAGTCCTCTGCTGCAGCGTCTGAAAGAGTTTTTGAATTTCTGGATGAGCCTGAGGAAGAGCAGGGCAAAGAGAATGCTGTGGATATTACAGGACTTTCCGGCAATGTGCAATTCCAGCATGTTGAGTTTGGCTACAATCCGGATAAGATCATTGTCCATGATTTTTCAGCAGATGTGAAAAATGGGCAGAAGATTCGCAATCGTAGGACCCACAGGTGCAGGTAAGACCACCATGGGTGAAGCTGCTGATGAGGTTCTATGATGTAAATAAAGGCTCCATCTGTGTAGATGGACATGATATCCGGGATTTTAACAGAAGTCAGTTAAGAGAAATGTTTGGTATGGTTCTGCAGGATACCTGGCTGTTCTCCGGAACGATCATGGAGAATATCCGGTACGGACGACTGGATGCTACAGACGAAGAGGTGATCGCAGCAGCAAAGGCAGCTCATATCCATCACTTTATTATGCAGCAGCCTGGCGGCTATAATATGGTACTGGATGAGGAGACAAGTAATATTTCCCAGGGCCAGAAGCAGCTTTTGACTATCGCCAGAGCTATTTTGGCAGACAACAAGATCCTGATCCTGGATGAGGCTACATCTTCTGTTGACACCAGAACAGAGATGCAGATCCAGAAGGCAATGGACAATCTGATGAAGGGAAGAACAAGCTTTGTGATCGCCCATCGTCTTTCTACTATCAAGGATGCAGATATGATCCTTGTTATGAAGGATGGAGATATTATTGAACAGGGATCTCATGAGGAATTGCTGGCAAAGGGAGGATTTTATGCACAGCTTTATAACAGCCAGTTTGAAAAAACACAGACAGCATAAATAATCAGCGTACAGTTACAGATAAGCATTTTTAAGAAGCGGTTTCATTTCAGTTTGTTTGGGGTGGACTGCTTCTTTTTGTGTACTTTTTAAAGGCTATAGGGTATAATAATAAGAACCTCTCTGGAAGGGGATGACAAAAAGGGAGCTTTTAGAATGACAGACAATAAAGATGGGACTTCAATATCTGGCCTATGTATTGGATAAGCTGCGTCAGAGGATTGCAGAGATATCCCAAAGCATTGCAGAAGGCCAGAAAGAAATAGACGGGATGCATGAATATTACTGGGAAAATTACACAGAAATGGACCAGTATGGATATGAAAATTTTGATAATCAGCAGGCGTTGTTTCATCAAATCGAGTGCCAATGAGCAGCAACTCCATCTGAAAAGCAGGTTTCGGAAAAATGCTTGGATTCTCCCTTTTTGGGAAGAGTCAGATTTCATTTTTGAGAGGAGAAGATAGAGCCGGAAAGCTTTTATGTTGGTATTGGCAATTTTGCAGAAAAAGGCAGGAGGTGTGCCCCTGGTCTATGACTGGCGTGCACCTGTATGCGGACTTTTTTATGATTATGATAAAGGACCGGCTTTTTATGAAGCACCTCTTGGCAGGATCCAGGGAGAGATCCTTTCCAAATGGCAGTACAAGATCCGCAGGGGGAAGATGGTCCATCAGTTCTGAAAGTGACATCAAGGTGGATGATGAGATCCTGATGGCAGAGCTGGGAAGTAATGGCTCTGTAGCGCTGAAGAATATTGTAAGCACCATTCAGAAGGAGCAGAATGCGATTATCCGTAACACGAAAGACCGGATCATGGTGATCCCAGGGGGCGGCAGGATCAAGGTAAAACATTCCATTGCGCTTCACAGGATTGCGTATCTTCTCTATCATGACAGGCAGAATCTGAAATCGTCCAATATCCTGGTATTGTCTCCAAATGGGGTTTTTTCAGATTATATTTCACATATTCTGCCGGAACTAGGGGAAGAAAATATAAAAGAAATGAGCTTCGACCTGTTTGCTTATCGGCAGCTTCAGGATACAGCAGCTGATTGTGAAGACCGTTATGACCAGATCGAGAGAAGCCTGAACTATCCAAAGGCTGTTACCTTTTACCAGGAGAAGCAGTCCGAAGGATTTCTGAACCAGCTGGAACGGTTTATCACAGAACTGGAAGATGAGCTGATGGATTTCAGGGATATCCGTTATAAAGGCTATACAAAGACAGAAGCAGAGATCATTGATCTGTTTTACTTCAAATTTATGGATATTCCATTGCTTGCCAGAATGGATGCAGTGTGTGATTATTTTATTGATGAAGTGGAAACATTAAGGGACAGGGATCTGCCAGATGAAGAGAGAGAACTGATCAGGGAGGATTTTTATTCCCTGTATGAAACAAGGGATCTGTATGTATTGTACAGTCGTTTCCTGGAAAGCAGCGGATATCCGGCTCTTACCAGGGTTCCTCTTGAAAAGCGAAAACTTCTATATGAAGATGTATATCCTGTGCTTTATCTGAAATACCGTTTATGGGGGCAGCAGGAAAACAGTACGATCAAGCACCTGGTGGTAGATGAGATGCAGGACTATTCAAGAATGCAGTATCTGATCCTGAAAAATATGTTTTCCTGCAGAATGACCATTCTTGGAGACAAGGCACAGACAATGGAAGAAAAACAACAGGATGTGTTTGCTTTCCTGCCTGGGATCTTCGGAAGGGATATACGCAGGATCCAGATGAATAAAAGTTATCGGAATACAGTGGAGATCGCTGCTTATGCTAATAAGCTGGCAGGGATTTCGGATATGGAACTGCTTCAGCGTCATGGAAAGCCGGTACAGGAACAGCAGTTTAAGGATATACAGGCGGCAGTGAAAGCAATACTGGACTGTATCAAACTGGGTGAGGATGAGTTTGAAACGGCAGCTGTGATCTTCCGTACAGAGAAGGAAGCAGACCTGGGAGCAGCCTTGCTTAAAAAGATGCTGGAAGGAACAGGCTTTGATACAAAGGATCGGTTCAATTACCTGCACAGGAACAGTTCCAGATTTAAAAAGGGAATTACAGTTACTACCTTTTATCTGGCAAAGGGACTGGAATTTGACCAGGTATTTGTTGTATTTCCTGAAAAAGATCAAAGTGCGCTTGCAAAACAGGGGAGATATATTGCAGCTACAAGGGCTCTTCATGAGTTATATATGTACAGTGTTTTAACTGTTTCTGGAAAGCATTTTGATTCCTGACTGTGAGGACACTGAATCGTTACACAGTGTTTTTTAAAAGTTTACAGGAATTTAAGAATCTGCACTGTGAAAAATATTGACATATTTGTAATACAATTGTAAAATATCGAATGAGGGATTTTTGTAAGATAAATAAGGAGGCAATTATGAAGAATAAAAGATTTTTAGTTCTCTTAACTATAACAGCAGCACTTTCAGGATTGGCCACAGGATGCTTTGGCGGAGATGATCCGGCAGAGCAGGTGATCGTAGATGAGACTCCTACACCGGAGCCCACCCAGGAGCCTACACCAGAGCCTACGATTGCACCAGATGTACAGGATACTACTTATACTTCCAGTGATGGAGCAGTGACGATCAAGCTTCCGGACGCTACCTGGGCGAATAAGTCAGATGCAGAGGATATGATCAGCTTTGAGTCACCTGAGCAGGGTAAGATCCTTGTTCTTCACGGAGCAGGGGAAGAGGACATGTCTTCAGCTATGATCCCCAATACCCAGGATCTGGCAGTTGCACTTGAGCAGGCTTCTGACCTTGAGCAGGGTACAGATTTTGAGATCCAGAATTATAACAGCACAGATGTGAATGGAGTAGGCATTTATTCTTACACTGTGAAGTATCTGAATACAGAGAAGAGCGGTGGATATGCTTATGCTGTGAAGAAGGTATATGCTAATGAGAGCGAGTACTACAGTATCACAGGTTCTGTAGTGAATGACGCATCCCTGACAGGGATCCAGACTTCTGTTGATTCTTTCCAGATCGTTGGTGCATCCAGTACACTTGCTGTTGCAGATACTACTGCTGACGGCACTACAGATGGCACTGCAGACGGTACACAGACAACAGATGGTACAGCTTCAGGTGATTCTGCTGCAGGTACAGACGGACAGGCCAGCTCCACTACCGGTAATTCCGGAGGCTTTACACAGGAGCAGCTTACCGATACCAATCAGACAAGAACCATCTACCGCAACTCTGACGGACATCCGCTTGTGATCACCCCGGATGGCAGTGGTAACTGGGTAGATTCCCAGGGCAATACTTACCGTTTTGCCAATAATGAGGATGTTTATGATCAGAATGATGTGGATTATTACTGGCACGGCGAAGGTGCAGATGTATATTATATGCCGGTAGAATAAAGGATTTCCGGTAATACTTCAGGAAGAAACCAAAGGCAGACAGCCGACTTACAGCCGGTTGTCTGCTGTTTATTATACGTGGGGAAAAGAATGGATACAATGGAAGCATATGGCGAGTTTGCCAGGGTATATGATATTTTTCAGGATAATGTGGATTATGACAGCTGGGCCGGTTATCTTAAGGATACACTTAGAGAATATGGGATCAGTGACGGCCTGATACTGGAATTGGGCTGTGGTACAGGTACTATGACAGAACTGTTAGCTGCCTCCGGTTATGACATGATCGGTGTGGATAATTCAGAGGAGATGCTGGCAGAGGCCATGCAGAAAAGAGAGATTTCAGGCCATGATATCCTGTATCTTTTGCAGGACATGCAGGAGTTTGAACTTTATGGTACAGTGCGGGCTGTGATCAGCGTATGTGACAGTCTGAATTATCTTACGGAGGAGCAGGATCTGGAGCATGTTTTTGAACTGGTAAATAATTATCTGGATCCGGGCGGCCTTTTTATCTTTGA
>NZ_JAYFUY010000088.1:0-13386 GCF_059933065.1 Blautia sp. HA3515
GCTGAAGAACGGCAGCGCCGCATGGAGCGTATCAAACGCCGAAAGGCACAGGGCTTGCAAGACCGCTATCTCTATGACTACACCTTTGCCAACGACAACGGCGAAAACCCATTGATGGACAAGGCTCGCGCCTATGTGGAGAACTGGAAGGAGGCATATAAGAGCAATATCGGGCTTTTGCTGTTTGGAGATGTGGGAACCGGCAAGTCTTTCTTCGCCGGATGTATTGCCAACGCTTTGCTTGACCAGGATGTGCCGGTGCTGATGACAAACTTCCCCACCATTCTGAACCGCCTGACCGGGATGTTCTCTGAGGACAGGTCGGAGTTTATTGCCAGCTTTGACGAGTACGACCTGCTTATCATTGACGATCTGGGTGTAGAGCGCAGTACCGAATATGCTATGGAGCAGATGTTTTTCGTCATCGACAGCCGCTATCGCAGCCGCAGGCCCATGATTATCACAACAAACTTGAAACTGTCCGAGCTGAAAAAACCGCCTGATCTGGCCCACGCCCGTATCTATGACCGTATTCTGGAACGGTGTGCGCCGATTCTCTTTGACGGGAAGAATTTCCGGGAAGAAAATGCCGGTGCTACCCGACAGACAGCAAAAGACATTGTAAACAGTAAGCACGACTGATTTTTTACCTGGCGGCACAGACCCGCTCAAAGAAAGGAGCGCCATGAACAAAGAACCCCGTACTATGCAGGCGGCAGACGCCGCTACTGTGTCCAGAGCGCCGGAAAACACGCCAGCGATGGTAAAGAAAATCGGCAAGACAACCTACAAGGTTCATGTCCATTTCAGCAATACCAGCACAGAAACCATGAGCGATAAAATCAAGCGTATGCTCAAAAATGAAATTCAGCAGATGTGACAGACTGATAAACGAAGCCGCCTTGTGCTAAACTGATGATGGTACGCACCAAAATTTTTGTCAAGGAGGACACGAAAATGCTTTACACAGAAAAAGAGAAGCATGAAATTGAACGAGTAAAGGAGATCTTTGCGGAACATCTGCGGCAAAGCCCTGATTTTGAACTGCTCTGGTCGGACAAGGTAGGCTATGTCTGGCTGGCGATTGGCGTCAATCCAGTCTATGTGGATACCGGTATCAGAATCGAATCAGCCGCCGATCTCTGCGGCAGGTGTTTGGATGATGTTGCTACGGATGTTTTATATATGACAGGCAACGATCATGCACTGGAAGCAGCCGATCCGCTGGAATTGGCCGAAATCAAACGGCGCTGGGAGCCATATATCAACCAGCTGCCAGACTATGCGTATCTCTGCAAAGACCTGCTGAACGGAAAAATGTAATCTGTCAAACGAGGTGTCAGGAGCCATACGGTGCTTCTGGCACCTTTTTTGTGGATTTTTTGTGAATTTGATGAAAAAGTCCTTGACAATTTGTCTCTGGCAAAACGGCGAAGTCGATTTTGATTAGTTGTGGTGCCAGACTCGCACCATTTGACATTCAGGAACTAAGAGAAATCATGTCGTATGACGAAATGGAACTGGATATGATCGGTGATCAGAGAACAGCTATGTTTGTCATTATCAGTGATACAGACGACACATTCAACTTTGTGGTAGCGATCATGTACACCCAGCTCTTTAACCTGCTTTGTGATAAAGCGGATGATGAGCATGGAGGCAGGCTTCCCTATCATGTACGGCTGCTCCTTGATGAGTTCAGCAATATCGGACAGATCCCAAAATTCGACAAATTGATTGCTACGATCCGAAGCAGGGAAATCTCCGCTTCTATCATCTTGCAGTCACAATCTCAGCTGAAAACCATCTATAAGGATGCTGCTGAGACGATCACGGGCAACTGTGACACTGTTCTTTTCCTTGGTGGAAAGGAAAGTTCCACACTGAAAGAAATATCAGAAACCCTGGGAAAGGAAACCATTGATCTTTACAACACATCAGACACCAGAGGAAGCAATCGGTCCTATGGGCTGAACTATCAAAAGACTGGAAAAGAACTGATGAGTAGAGATGAGCTGGCGGTCATGGATGGAGAAAAATGTATCTTACAGCTTCGAGGAGTCCGGCCGTTTTTAAGCAACAAATATGACATCACAAAGCACAAACGGTACAAAGAGCTTGCCGATTTCAATAAGAATAATGCGTTTGATGTCGAAAAATATTTGGCACACCGACTGATGATGTCGGAAGATACAGAATTTGAAATGTATGAAGTAACTGTGACACAAGAAGACGTATCAGCGATTGAAGCTGAGGAAGGTGAGGACTGATATGAAAGAAAAAGAATTCGAGCACCCTGCTACTACTGATAAGGGTACAAAAAGGTCTGAATAAAAGGGAAAGGAGTAGAGCCAAACGCTTACAGACCATAAGAAAAAGCGTTTGTTCACACATGATTATGGCTTTTTTTAGCAGTGCAATCAATATCCTTCAGACACTGGTCGTTGCAATCGGTGCCGGCCTTGGTGTCTGGGGTGTAATCAACCTGATGGAAGGTTATGGTAATGACAATCCTGGCGCAAAAAGTCAGGGAATTAAGCAGCTGATGAGCGGTGGTGGTGTTATCCTGATCGGAACACAGCTGATCCCGCTTCTGAGTGGATTATTTGGTTAAGAGAAAGGAGTAGAGATCCATGTTCAGTCAGATTTTTGATGCGATTGAGGAATGGATGAGGGAACTCTTAACCGGGATGATCACTTCCAACCTGGACACGATGTTTACTGATGTTAATCAAAAGACCGGTGAGATCGCTACCCAGGTTGGACAGACCCCGCAAGGGTGGAACGGCAGCATATTCAGTATGATCCGGAACTTATCGGATTCCGTGATCATGCCGATCGCAGGTATTATTATCACACTCGTACTCTGCTACGAATTGATTTCTATGCTGACCGAGCGCAACAACATGCATGATATTGATACCTGGATGTTTTTCAAGTACTTCGTAAAAATGTGGATTGCTGTATATCTGGTGAGTAACACATTTACGATCACAATGGCGGTATTCGATGTGGGCCAGCACGTAGTTAATTCTGCGGCCGGTGTTATCACAGGAAGTACCGCCATTGATATTTCTTCGGCATTGACGGATCTTTCCGCAACCCTGGAAAGTATGGAAATCGGAGAACTTGTTGTATTGGCGCTGGAAACCCTTATCGCCGGCTTCTGTATGAGAATCCTGTCTGTACTGATCACAGTGATCATGTATGGACGTATGATAGAGATTTACCTATATACCTCAGTTGCGCCGATTCCATTCGCAACTATGAGTAACAGAGAATGGGGACAGATCGGCACGAATTATTTCAGAGGACTCTTTGCCCTGGCTTTCCAGGCATTTCTGATGATGGTATGCGTTGCAATCTATGCAGTGCTTGTTGCAGGTATCCAGTATTCAGATAATCTGAGTTCTTCATTATTTGGCGTTATGGCTTACACAGTGATCTTATGTTACAGCCTCTTTAAGACGGCATCCTTAAGTAAGTCGATATTTAACGCACACTAAATTACAGGAAGGAGTGAAAATCATGGCATATGTCAGCGTACCGAAAGATTTAACAAAGGTAAAGAATAAAGTAGCATTTAACCTGACCAAAAGACAGCTGATCTGTATCGGGATAGGTGCTGCAATGGGAATTCCAAGCTATTTTCTCTTGCGTAATGTGATGGGGAACAGTAATGCAGCAACGGTCATGGTGCTTTTGATGTTACCGGCATTTTTATTTGCCATGTACGAAAAAGACGGGATGCATCTGGAAGATGTTCTGATGCATATGATCCGGGTGAAGTTTCTTCGTCCACCCGTCAGAAAATATGAAACTGAAAACTATTACGAAACAGATCCGGAACAGATCAGACAGTCTCCGGATGCAGGAAAACCGAAAGGAGGAAAAACGGTTGCGAAAAAAGAAAAATAAGAAAACTGTCGCAGATACCGGGCACAAAAAAGTAGACAGAAAAGAGAAAAAGAAAAAAGAAAAGCAGGAAGAAAAACGCAGGCAGAAAAAACTGTCCGTCCAGCAGTCGATCGCTTATAAGGAAATGGGAAGAGATGGAATCTGCAGGGTACAGGGAAAAACGTATTCTAAGTGTATCCGCTTTTATGACATCAACTACCAGCTGGCTCAGAACGAAGATAAAAATGCAATCTTTGAAAACTGGTGCGATTTCCTCAATTACTTTGATGCCAGTATCCATTTTCAGCTGAGTTTTATCAATCATAAAAGTAGCATGAAAGAATTTGAACAGGTCATCCGGATTCGTCCTCAGGATGATGCCTTTGACGATGTTCGTATGGAATATGCCAAGATGCTGAAACAGCAGCTGGCGAAAGGAAATAATGGACTGGTGAAATCAAAATATATCACCTTCTCCATCGAAGCAGATAATATCCGGGAAGCAAAGCCAAAGCTGGAACGTATTGAGTCGGATATCCTGAACAACTTCAAGATCCTTGGAGTTCCAGCTTATCCATTGAATGGGATGGAAAGACTGCAGATTTTATATGAGACTTTCAATCCAGACAACATGACAGACTTCCAGTTTGATTATGGTTCCATGATCCGTACCGGACTCAATACCAAAGATTATGTGGCACCGACCAGTTTTGTATTTAAGGACAGAAATACATTCCGCATGGGAAATACCATCGGAGCAGTCTCCTATTTGCAGATCCTGGCACCGGAGCTTACAGATAAGATGCTTGCAGAATTTCTGGATATTGATAAGAATCTCATCGTCAATCTGCATGTTCAGTCTGTGGATCAGATGAAAGCAATCAAGCTTGTAAAAAGCAAGGTCACAGATATCAACAGAATGAAAATCGAAGAACAGAAAAAAGCAGTCCTGGGCCGGATACGATATGGATATCATTCCATCGGATCTGAACACGTATGGCGGAGAAGCTAAGCGTCTGTTAGAAGACCTGCAGTCACGAAATGAGCGTATGTTCCTTGTAACAGCGCTCTTTTTAAATACTGCAAAGACAAAACAGGCACTGGATAATGCCATCTTCCAGACGGCCGGTATTGCACAGAAATATAACTGTGTGCTGAAACGTCTGGATTATCAGCAGGAAGAAGGATTGATGAGCAGTGTTCCGCTGGGAGTAAATCATATCCCAATCAAGCGGGCTCTTACGACTACCAGTACAGCAATCTTTGTTCCGTTTACGACACAGGAACTTTTTATGGCAGGAGAATCCTTATATTACGGATTGAATGCACTCAGTAACAACATGATCATGGTGGATCGTAAAAAGCTGAAAAACCCGAATGGATTGATCCTTGGTACGCCTGGATCCGGTAAATCCTTTGCAGCAAAAAGAGAAATCACCAACGCTTTCTTTGTTACGAAGGATGACATTATCATCGGAGATCCGGAGGGTGAGTATTACCCACTGGTCCATGCACTTGGCGGACAGGTCTGTACACATTTCACCAACCAGTAAGGATTATATCAATCCGATGGATATCAATATGGATTATTCCGATGATGACAATCCACTTGGTGTAAAATCTGATTTTGTCCTGTCTTTATGTGAGCTGATCATGGGAAGCAGGGATGGAATTGAAGCAGAGGAAAAATCAGTGATCGACCGCTGTCTTCCACTGGTGTATCAGAAGTACTTTGCAGATCCAAAACCGGAAAATATGCCGGTCCTTGGTGACCTGTATGACTGCCTCAGAAAGCAGAAAGAACCGCAGGCACAGAGAATTGCAACAGCGTTGGAAATCTATGTAAATGGATCACTGAAAGTATTTAACCATAGAACCAATGTGGAACTGAATAACCGTATTGTCTGCTTTGACATCAAGGAACTTGGAAAGCAGCTGAAGAAAATCGGAATGCTCATCGTCCAGGATCAGGTATGGAACAGAGTTACGATCAACCGCGGCATCAAATCCACCAGGTACTATATCGATGAGTTCCATCTTCTGCTCAAAGAAGAACAGACAGCAGCTTATTCCGTAGAAATATGGAAGAGATTCAGAAAATGGGGTGGTATTCCAAGTGGTATCACCCAGAATATCAAAGATCTTCTTGCCAGCAGGGAAATTGAAAATATCTTTGAGAACAGTGATTTTATCCTGATGCTGAACCAGGCTGCAGGTGACAGACAGATCCTTGCAAAACAGCTGAATATTTCCCCGTATCAGTTGTCTTATGTGACGAATTCCGGGGAAGGAGAAGGACTTCTTTTCTATGGAACAACAATTATTCCATTTAAGGACAAGTTCGATAAGAACTTGAAGCTGTACAGTTTGATGACTACAAAACCGGAAGAAGTTGAAAAACGAGAGAAAGAAATGGAGGCGGAAAAGCATGAAGGAAATTGATAAGATCCGAATCAGGCAGTGGAATCAGGATAATCCTTACATTCAGATGAAAAATCTGGAAAATGCACAGCCTGGATACCGTGTTCATACAGTCAATGATGATCATCATCTGTATGAACTTCCGCTGGAAACACAGAACATTATCCTTGATTGGGTATTCTGGAACTTTTATCCGGCACAGAAGATCTATCCACATCTTACCAGTGATGATCTGAAAGAAGTTTTGTATAAACGTACCCAGATTCATCTGTACAATAATCAGTTTAAGGAAGCTATGCTGATCAATGGTTTCTGGCCAAGAGATCCGAGTGAATTGAACTGGGTATTTCATATCCAGGCAAGCTCTCCGGCAATCAGAACGCAGGCAGATGGTTATCCTGGTATCCCGATCATTGGACGCCAGGAACTGAATGAGTACAGAAAGAAAAGTTGTGCCAGGAGGTGATGACCTATAGCTGGAAAAGAATTTAAAGGCAAGGATAAAAAGGTCGCAAAGATGACCAGGGAGGGTTTGACAGAAGAAAACCTCCGTGATGGTAGTGTAAAAGATATCAGTCACAGGAGCCGGGGGTGACCGGAAAATAAAGAAGAATTTGTTCCGGAACGGGAACGAAAAAAGACTGAGGGCGAAGATTCAAAATCGGGAAAAGGTAAACGACTGCAGATGGAAAAGATCCGGAAATCTTCTGTCCGGCAGGAAGCTGTTGAGGATACAGTTGAAGTCACACCGGAAGAAAAAGTATCCGGATATCGAAAGAAACTGCATCGTCATGAAAAAATCCCGGATGATGATAATAATCTGAACAGCCAAAAGAAATCCATTCGGAAGAAGCAGCTGCAAAAACAGATGACCAAAGAACAGGCAAAAGCCGGAAGATTATCCTTTGATGATGAAGGAAATCAGATGGTGAAAGGTGCTGGCATGAAACCGGGAGGGACAGCCGGGAAGTACATTGCCACACAAGCTGTTATATCTGGCATGAAAGCAGTCACTTCCGAAGAGGAAGAAACAGATGAAAATGCAGGTGTGGAAAGTGCCAGACTTGCAGAGCGTGAAACAGAAGCTGCGTTACGTGGCCTACGTCATGCTCAGATCCGCAGCAAACGAACGGATGTGAAAACCCATCGCAGAGGTTATCGTGAGGCTACTGTAGAAAAGAAACTGAAATTTGGTTCTGCAGAAAGTATGGAAGGAGTCAAACATGCAGAATCGGTAAAGAACGCTGAGCAAAAGAGACATTTCTATAACCGCTTCTTTCAGAAAAAACGATATAAGGATGCATACCGGGCAGCCAGAGTCGGAAAATCCGCTGGCAGTCTAGGTGGAGCGACAACCATTGCCGGTGTCGAGAACATGACGGTAAAAGCAAAGATTGCCTTGAAAGAGATTATAAAGCGTAATCGTGCCATGTTCGCAGGCATCGGTATTTTTGCGCTTCTTTTTCTTGTCATAGCAGTATCTCTGGGGAGCTGCAGTGCTTCTATTGAGGGTGCTGGATCTGTGATCGGTATTACAACGTATCCAAGTTCAGACGAGGATATTTATGCTGCCGAAAACAGATATGCTGCTTTGGAAAGTGCCTTGAATCAGCAGATAAATGAGATGGAACGAAGACATCCAAATTATGACGAGTATCAGTACAACATTGCTGAGATTGGTCATAATCCATACCATCTTATCTCGTATCTTACCGCAAAATACGGGGACTGGACGTACTCAGATGTTGAAAACGAGCTGCAATCTCTTTTTGAAGCACAATATCATCTGAATACAGAAGGTCGAACAAAAACGGTGACAGAAACCAGAAATGTTCGAGTCGGAGAATCATTAGGACAGGTAGTGACCAGCGGATATTGTAATTGTCGAATCTGCTGTGGTGTATGGTCCGGAGGTCCAACTGCCAGTGGTGCATATCCAACAGCAAACCATACCATTGCTGTAGATGCTTCCAATCCATTTGTGCCGATCGGCACTAAGGTAGTAATGAATGGTGTGGAATACACGGTTGAAGATACCGGAGCTTTTGCACGATATGGTGTGCAGTTTGACGTTTACTATGACAACCATGCTGCCGCTTCTGCTCATGGACACCAGACCTGGGAAGCCTATATCGCAGATGACAATGGTAGTCAGGAAGTAACGGTTACCAGTACAAGCACTAAGAAGATTCTATATGTGACACTGACAAATGGAAGCTTTGATGCTGTGGCAAGAGCCAATCTGAATGCAGAGCAGCTGATTATTTACAATGCATTAAATACGACCTATGGAAACAGAAATTATCTGTGGGATGTAAACAATGTGACCAGTGGATCAGGCGGTAATGGAATGAGCTATGAGATTCCACCGGAAGCACTGCAGGATGAAGAATTTGCCCGGATGATCCGAGAAGCGGAAAAATATCTGGGAGTACCTTATGTATGGGGTGGTTACTCTCCGTCCGGATTTGACTGCTCAGGATTCGTATCTTATGTCATTAACCACTGTGGTAATGGCTGGAACTATGGACGATTGACCGCAGATGGATTAAGAGGCGTATGTACTTATGTATCACCGCAAGAAGCAAAACCAGGAGATCTGATCTTCTTCCAGGGAACGTATAACACATCCGGTGCAAGCCATGTGGGTATCTATGTCGGTAACAATATGATGATCCATTGCGGGGATCCGATCCATTACTCAAATATCAGCACATCCTACTGGCAGCAACATTTCATGTGCTTTGGAAGACTGCCATAAAGGGGTGAACGAAGGGAGGTGAAAGTTTGAATAAAAAGATTAAGAAATATCTGGATGAGATTGCCAAGACAGAGAAAAAGATCGCGGATCTGCAGCAATATCTTAGGGGTATCCAGGCTGCATTAAAGCAGGAAGAGGACAATGAGATGATCAGGTGCATCCGTGGTATGAAGATGGATAATGATCAGTTATATGATCTTTTGGATGGTATCCAGAGTGGAAAAGTTAAATTTCAGGTAAGCAGGGAGTCTGACGATGAAGGTTCAGGCTCCTTTGTATTCACAGAAGAAAATAAGGAGGAATATCAGAATGGTGAAATGGAAGAAAATGAATAAGAAAATGGCAGGATTGCTGTTGGGAGTCATGATGCTTTTTACAGCATCAACCACAGCATTTGCCTATGTGGATGAATCAGCAGAGGCATCCAAAGTAGAGACAACTCAGACAGAGCAGTCAACAGACAAAGAAGAGAAAAAGGATGAGGCGGCAAGTACAAATGAGGTGCTACCGGAAGATGGAACAGACCAGGGAACTGCATTTACGACACCTGGAAATGGCGAAGTTAAGGATGACATTACCGATGATTCCACAAAAGAGTTTCTTACGGTTACAACGAAGAATAATAATACCTTCTATATCGTGATCGACCGCAGTGCCACATCCCAGAATGTCTATATGTTATCTCAGATTGATGAGAATGATCTGTCCGAGTTTCTGGATAAAGACAGTACAGCTACTGTCGTAACACCACAGCCGGATACATCAAAAGTTGTGCCGGATGAAACAAATAATGAGGATGTAGACAAGGAAGCTACCGTTGATACGGAGAAAACAGCATCTGCAAAATCTAATATGGGTGCAATGGCAACAATCCTGATTTTGGCTCTCGGCGGTGTGGCAGCTTACTACTACTTCAAGATCTATAAACCTAAAAAAGAGGAAGATGAGGATGATCAGCCGGAAGGTTTGGAAACAGGTGGCCTGGAAGAAGTTCCGGATGAGGAAGAGTCTGAAGACGAAGATTTTGAAGAAAATGAAAAATAAATAAACTTTTTTAGCGGAGGGGGCTGTAAAACATGCTCTCTCCGTTTCGTTATATGAAGGAGGTAATACATCATGTATTTAGTAATTGCAGAAAAACCAAGTGTATCAAGAGCAATCGCAGAAGTGATTGGAGCACAGGAACGAGAAGACGGATATTTACGAGGAACCGACTGTATGGTCAGCTGGTGCTTCGGACATCTGGCCGAATATGTTTCACCGGATGCTTACGATGAGAAATTTAACCAGTGGAGATATGAAGATCTCCCGATCATCCCGAAAGACTGGAAAGTTACAGTCTCAGAAGATAAGAAAGATCAGTTCTATATCTTAAAAAGACTGCTCAACAGTCCGGAAATTGAATACGTCGTAAATGCCTGTGATGCCGGACGTGAAGGAGAATTAATCTTCAAACATGTCTATGACTTATCCGGAAGTAAAAAGCCGGTGAAACGATTATGGATCAGTTCTCTGGAAGATTCCGCAATCCTTGATGGAATGCAGCATCTGAGATCCGCAGAGGAATACCGACATCTGGCCGAAGCTGCTGTATGCCGTTCTCAGGCTGACTGGCTGGTCGGAATGAATGCAACCAGAGCTTACACCACAAAGTACTTCAAAAAGCTGACCGTTGGAAGGGTTCAGACACCGACACTTGCCATGTTGGTGGAACGTGCCGAACAGATCAGCAATTTCCAGAAAGAAAAGTATTTCAATGTAGAACTGGATTGTGACGGAATTCCGGCAGTAAAGTCAAAGATCTTTGATCCGGATGAGGCGGAACAGTTAAGAAGCAGATGCCATGGAAATGAAGCTATTGTCACTTCAGTAAAAGAAACGGAAAAGAAAGTAAAAGCACCAAAGCTTTATGACCTGACCACACTGCAGAGAGAAGCAAACCGTATCTATGGAATGACAGCCAAACAGACACTGGATACCGCTCAGAGCCTGTACGAAAAGAAACTGATCACTTATCCAAGAACAGACAGCCAGTATCTGACAGAAGATATGGAACAGACTGCAAGAAATGTGGTTCGTCAGATTTATGAGAAATATCAGCTGACAGGTCCGTTTGATCAGCCGGAGCAGCCAGATGTGAAGAAAGTCATGAATAACAGCAAAGTGACAGATCACCATGCAATCATCCCAACGATGGAGCTTGCATCCAGCCATCTGGATGAACTGAAATCCTGGGAAGAAAAGATTCTCTTCCTGATCGCAGTCCATACGGTCATGGCAATGAGTAAGGATCACATTTACCAGGAAACAGAGATTGAAGTGGAATGCCAGGGAGAAATCTTCAAAGCAAAAGGAAAGATTGTTCTGCAGGATGGATGGAAACTCTTTGAAAACTGCTTCAAGAATAAGGACCGCATGGCAATCGTAGATCCGGATCAGGAAATGAAAGAGAGGATGCCGAAAGTAACCCAGGGACAGACTTTCTATGCTGTAGTTGCAGAAAAGACAGAACATTTTACATCGCCACCAAAACCATACAGCGAAGATACTCTCCTTGCGGCAATGGAAACAGCTGGAAATAAGGAATTCGATGAAGATACGGAAAAGAAAGGATTAGGAACTCCGGCAACAAGAGCCGGTATCATCGAGAAACTGATCTATTCCCAATATGCCACCCGAAAAGGAAAACAGATCCTTCCAACAGATGATGGAAAAGTCCTTGTGGAGATCCTGCCAGACTTCCTGAAATCTGCAAGTATGACTGCAGAATGGGAAAACCAGTTGCTTTTGATGGAGCATGGAGAGATTGCACCGGAACAGTTTATGACTGGGATCAAAAACATGCTGACCATGATGCTGAATGGATGCGATGCGATTTCCGAAGAAGAAACAAGAAGATTTCAGACCAGAGAAAGCATTGGAACCTGTCCGGTATGTGGAAGCCTGGTATATGAAAGTAAAACCAACTTCTATTGCAGCAACCACGATTGCCACTTTGCTCTCTGGAAAGATAACCGCTATCTGCAGAGCATGGAAAAAACCATGGATAAAAAGATGGCTGCAGAACTTCTGAAAAACGGAAGTGTGCATGTAAAAGACCTGTATTCCAGAAAGAAAAATATGTACTTTGAGGCAGATCTTCATATGGATGCAGATGAAACCGGAAGGGTGAATTTCTCTTTATCCTTTCCACAAAAGAAACCAAAAAACAAAAGCAAAAAGAAATCAAGAAAACAGATTAGAGGAGAAAACGAAGAATGAATTTTAATGAATTTGTAAATGAAGTAAAGGACAATATCAAACTCTTTTTACCAAGGGATTATGAGAATGCAGAGGTATCAACGATGGAGTGTCAGAAACTGAACCGTGCCTATACGGGACTGATGGTGAGAAAAGAAGGTGAGATGCTTACCCCGACGATCAATCTTAACCAGCTGTATGAAGCATATAAAGCACAGCCTGGCGTAACAATGGAAACTGTATGCAGAAAGATTGCAGATATAGTTATTGAGGCACCGATACAGGTTGATCTGAAAGCTATTTTAAACTATGAAGATGTGAAGGACAAGCTGTTTATCCGTGTGTCATAACAGAAAAAACAAAAAAGAAATCATCGAAATTGTGCCACACCAGCTAAAGGAAGATCTTGCAATTACCTATCATGTGGCAGTAGGCAAGAATCAGGATGGATTAAGTTCCATGCTGATTACAAATGAAATGATGAAGGAATATGGAGTGACACAGGAGCAGATTCATGAAGACGCTATGAAAAGTTCACCGCGTGTCATGGTCCCAGAGGTATCAAGTATAGGTGTACTGATAGATGAAATATATCAGAAAAATATTCTCATGCTGACACCAGATGAACGTGAAATGCTGCTAGAAACATTGCAGGAGTCAAGCGAGATGCCGACATTCTTTGTTGTTACAAATACAGAAAGAATTGATGGAGCCGGTGTGATCTTTTATCCGGAATTCATGGATAACATGGGGGAACTTCTGGGAAATGATTTCTTCATTTTGCCATCATCCATCCATCAAATGCTGATCTTGCCGGATGACGGGCAAGTGGATGCGGAAATGTTAAGAGATATGGTAAAAGAAGTTAATGCCACTCAGGTAGCACCAGCAGAACGCCTTACCAATGATGTATATCACTTTGACACAAAGGATCACGTCTTTGAAAAGGCAGACAGGTTCACAGAACGTCAGAAAGAAAAAGAAGCGCAGGTTGCAAAAACAGAGAAAGTTGGAAAAGAACAGCCGGATCAGAAACCGAAAACAAAGAAGCACGATATGGAACTCTA
>NZ_JAYFUY010000089.1:0-14959 GCF_059933065.1 Blautia sp. HA3515
ACTGATCACTGCGCCGATGAACTCACTTAATGCACCGTAAATATCAACCTCGCAGGATACCGGGTATACCCTGTGCTGCAAGACGCCCGTTTACATAGCATGGAACAAATCCAAACTGTGTCTGGAATGCAGGCCAGCATTTGCCTGCAATGGCAACAAATTTACGATAACCTTTATGCTCCTCTACCCAGTCCTTTAAGGTCAGCTCATACTGTGCAAGCTTTGGCAGGATCTCCGGCTTTTTATTACCTGCTCCAAGCTCTGCTGCCATCTCTTCTGCCAGTGCCGGGATCCTTTCGTCTCCTGCATGTTTGTTGAATGCTTCAAAAAGGTCAAGCTCTGAGTTCTCCTCAATCTCAACCCCTAAGTTGTACAGCTGCTGGATCGGTGCATTACATGCAAGGAAATTCAATGGACGAGGTCCAAAGCTGATGATCTTAAGATTGCTCAGTGCATATACTGCCTTTGCAACAGGCACAAAATCATGGATCATATCTGCACATTCTTCTGCATTTCCAACCGGATATTCCGGAATATAAGCTTTAATATTGCGAAGCTTAAGATTGTAGCTTGCATTTAACATACCGCAGTATGCGTCTCCACGGCCCTGTACCAGGTCATCTCCGGACTCTTCTGCTGCTGCCAGGAACATCTTTGGTCCATCAAAATGCTTTGCAAGCAGGGTCTCAGAAATCTCAGGCCCGAAGTTGCCAAGATAAACAGCCAGTGCATTACAGCCAGCTGCTTTAATGTCCTCCAGTGCCTGTACCATGTGGATCTCACTTTCTACAATACAGACAGGACATTCATAAATCTCAGAAGCATCATATTTCTCTGTGTAAGCTTTCACCAGTGCTTCTCTTCTTGTAACAGAAAGAGACTCCGGAAAGCAATCTCTGCTTACTGCAACAATTCCAATCTTGATCTGTGGCATATTATTCATCATCATATTATCCTCCTTATTCCTCATCCAATGAAATGTTTTTACCTTTTAATCCGTTAAATGCACCCTGGATCTTTGCATCCTCATGTGCGATCAGCCATTTATTCTTAGCAGTCTGAAGTCTGTCTTCCCCATCGGTCTCTGTCTGGAAAGTCAGATCTGTATTTGTCCCTCTCGGAAGAACTACCACGCACTGAAAGCCTGCATCATTTACATGACATGGTGCGTAATGAAGTGTAGTGGCATAAACCTCAATGCCAGTGCCTGCCGGTACCAGATATGCCTCAATATTCGCTGTGTCATATGTAAAATCCGGTGCAATATCCTGCTGATGGCCGATCAGCAGCACCAGATCTGTTACAGCCACATTGATCTCCGAATTGCGATGGTATTCCACTGCATTCAATTTCCTGTTATGTCCATTGCAGTACCCGATCTCAATAGGCAGTCCGCCATAGCCTTTGTTCTGCAGTTCCCTGGCCACATCCAGGCTTTCCAGTTCTTCTACGGAAGCTACATAGATCACATTTTCCGGTACAGGTGTATGCTTCATCTCCCTGATCAGCGCTGTAAAATCATACCCTTCCAGAACCTTTCCATATTTGTGGAAAGATGCATCTGTTACATTTTGAATCTTCACCTCTTTACCTCCTTGCCATAAGTTTTTGTCATATTGATTTATTGATGAAAAAAGCATACCATAAACAGGTATGCTTTTCGTCTTTTTTATTGTCTATTCCATGTCACTTTTTTGACCTTTTTTCTCTTTCCACAGCACTGGGCAGGATCTGGTATCTTTTTTGGAATTCCTTGGCAAATGATCTGTTGCTGGCAAAGCCGTTATCCAGTGCGATCTGACTGATTGTATGGTCTGTATTCATCAGTTCCCTGTATGCATATGCCATTCGGATATCCTGAAGATATGACTTAAAATTGACTTTTGCATATTTTTTGAACATTCGTGACAAATAAGCCTCTGAATAGCCAAAAAGGGCTGCCATTTCTGAAAGCTTCAAATCTTCCCTGTAATGCTCCCTCATATAAGAAGTGATCTTTGACAGTGCATCCAGCCTGCGGCTGGCGTGGATCTCCTGTCTGACAGCTTCTGATTCACGATAATCACGTATCATCAGAAACAGAATATTGTAATACAATGCCATAGTCCGGAACTCGTATCCGTCGCCTTCCTGATGATACACATTGTAAAGCTCTTCCACAAAAAAGGCCAGCTTCCGGTTGTCCGGAATCTTTTCATCCTGGTGCCCACTCATACGGGCAGCACTTTTAAACCGGATAAACCTTTGGGCAGTAAAATAATCCTGAAACTGCTTCAAAGGGATCTGCAGCACAATGGTCCGATTCTTGTGTGGTGCCTGCACTGAATGAACCTCATTGGAATTGATAATGATCAGCTCACCGGCCTCCAATGGATACTCCTGATCATTTAAAAAAAGGGAAAGATGCCCTTCCTGCACAGCAAAAATCTCCACAGAGGTATGCCAATGCTTTTCTCTTGCATAATTCCCATTCATTCCTTCAAATATAAATAGTTTAAATGGCACCCCTTCATTTGGGATGATCAGTTCATGCTGAAATTCCATATGTTATACCTTCTATTATACCTTCTTTCGCAATTTTGCAAATCACATTTAGTAATTCTGCAAATCACGCTTTTAGTAATTTCGCAAATCACCTATTTAGTAATTTCGCAAATCACATTTAGTAATTCTGCAAATCACGCGTCTAGTAATTTCGCAAATCACTCATTTAGTAATTTCACAAATCACCTATTGTCTTTCCACAGGAAATTACCTATAATAAAACTTAGTATTGCTTTGTGCTTCGCACTCCTGCAATCATCTTTTTTATTGGAGGCTGTTATGAAATTTATTTATCCTGCGGTTTTTAAAAAAACAGAAAACGGCACATACCACGGCTACTTTCCGGACCTGGAAAGCTGCTACGGAGACGGAGATACCCTGGATGAAGCCATAGAAAATGCCAATGCGGCAGCTTATGACTGGATCACACTGGAGCTTGCAGAAGATGAGCCTGCGATGCCCCCTATCTCAGATGAAAGCGATCTTGACCTTAAAGAGGGAGAGATCGTCCGCAACATCTCTGTAAATATCCGATTTTATGAAGGCTGGGACGAATGATCGCCCCAGCTGTTCGACTTGAACTGATTACACAGGCCTGCTTATTTACAGATTATGATTACGGCCGATCTTCCTCAATATGATCCCGTCCCTGGTCAATGATGGTCCGCACATGCTCATCTGCAAGGGAATAAAAAATGGATTTTCCTTCCCTGCGGCTCTTTACCAGCTTATTCTGCTTCAGGATGCGAAGCTGATGGGAAATAGCTGACTGATTCATATTCAATACCCTGGCCAGGTCGCAGACACACACCTCTGCTTCAAAAAGGACAAACAGGATCCGTATTCTGGTGGAATCCCCAAATACCTTAAAAAGCTCTGCCAGATCATATAACTCTGTTTCTTCCGGCATGGTATCATTCACGGTCTTCAGAAGATCCTCATGTACTTCAAAGCAATCACACACCTCAAGACCTTTTTCCTCCATACTGTTTCTCCTCTCTTTCTTTTGTTTTTACAGATTCTTTACAAACAAAGCTCTTGTTGCATTCAGTACAGCGATCACCATAACTCCCACATCTGCAAAAATTGCCATCCACATATTTGCAATACCGAGAGCACCAAGGAGCAGGCAAATCCCTTTGATACCAAGAGCAAACCAGATATTCTCATAAACGATCCTAAGACACTTTCTGGAAATCCTGATCGCCTTTGAGATTTTCAGAGGGTCATCATCCATCAGCACCACATCCGCTGCTTCAATCGCAGCGTCAGAACCAAGCGCTCCCATGGCAATACCGATGTCGGCTCTGGACAAAACAGGTGCATCATTAATACCATCACCTACAAATGCCAGTTTCTCTTTTTCGCCTTTTGCAGAAAGAAGTGCCTCTACTTTAGTTACCTTGTCTGCCGGAAGCAATTCACTGTAAACCTCATCAATTGCCAGCTCGGCTGCAACCTGATCAGCCACTTTCTTAGTGTCTCCGGTAAGCATGACTGTTTTCCTGACTCCAGCCTTTTTCAGTGCCTGGATTGCTTCTTTTGCATGGGGTTTGATAATATCTGCAATGAGGATGTGTCCCGCATATTTACCGTCAACAGCCATATGAACAATTGTGCCCACATGATGACAATCAATATATTTAATGCCCAAATGATCCATCAGCTTGGTATTTCCAGCTGCTACGGATATTCCGTCAACCTTGGCAATCACACCATTGCCGCTGATCTCTTCAATATCTGTCACACGGCTTCTGTCTATCGCTTTGCCATAAGCCTTTTTCAGGCTTTTGCTGATCGGATGGGAAGATGCACACTCTGCAAGTGCTGCATACTCCAGAAGCTTGTCATCACTCATGTCACTGTGATGGATACCTGCAACCTCAAACACACCTTTTGTCATAGTGCCTGTTTTATCAAATACAACGTACTTTGTCTGGGACAATGTTTCAAGATAATTGGATCCTTTTACAAGGATTCCCTGATTACTAGCTCCGCCGATCCCTGCAAAAAAGCTTAGCGGAATGCTGATCACAAGGGCACACGGACAACTGATTACAAGGAAAGTAAGTGCTCTGTAGATCCAGTCCCCCCACTCCGGAGAAAGACCCATAACAGCCATCCTTACAATCGGAGGAATGATCACCAGTGCCAGTGCAGAGTAGCATACTGCAGGTGTGTAATATTTGGCAAATTTGGAAATAAAATTCTCAGATCTTGACTTCTTGGAGCTGGAATTCTCTACCAGATCCAGAATCTTGGAAACAGTAGACTCACCAAACTCCCTGGTGGTACGGATCTTCAACACACCATTCAGATTGATGCATCCGCTGATGATCTCGTCATCACATCCAACCTCTCTCGGAAGGCTCTCTCCTGTAAGTGCACTGGTATTCAGTGTGGATTGACCTTCCACTACCACACCATCAATGGGCACCTTCTCGCCAGGCTGTACAACGATCACAGTTCCCACTTCCACCTCGTCCGGATCTACCTGGCAAAGGGTACCATCCTTTTCCACATTGGCATAGTCCGGCCGGATATCCATCAGTTCACTGATATTCTTCCTGCTCTTGCCTACTGCATAGCTCTGGAAAAGCTCCCCGATCTGATAGAACAGCATAACAGCTACGCCTTCTTTGTAATCCTTCAGGGCGATCGCACCGATGGTTGCCACTGCCATAAGAAAATTCTCATCAAATGCCTGTCTGTTCAAGATCCCTTTCCATGCTTTTTTCAGAATATCATATCCGATCACCAGATAAGGAATCATAAACAAAGCGAACTGCACGTATCCTTCTACCGGAAGTAATGACAGAATAATAATCAGGGCAGTGGAAATAATAATCCTAATGAACATTTTTTTCTGTTTCTTATTCACGATTCATGCCTCCTGTAAACTGCCTCTTAAAAATTTAAAGGAAGATCTGGCAATCATCCTCAACTTTCTTGCAGTTCTTCAATACATCCTGCATAACAGCCTTAGGATCCTGGTCATCTTCAAACTCAACGATCATCTTCAGTGTCATAAAGTTTACAGTAGCATCCTTAACTCCTGGGGTATGCTTGGCAGCGTCCTCCATCTTGTTTGCACAGTTTGCACAATCAACGTCGATTTTGTAAGTTTTTTTCATGGTCTACTCCTTTTCTACCTTCACCGGCTGCTTACGATCCTGCCTAAGGTCTTTCATAATTTTATTTTATCATATGAACATTTATTCATATGTTTGATATTATTATAGCACCCTAGACCTTTTTGTCAATAGGGTGCTATAATATTTTTAGGCATTTTTAGGGAAATATCCCATAATATTTTCAGGCAAATGTGCCATAACATTTTCAGGCAAGTGCTTTTCCAAGATCCTGGCAAGCTGCCTGTGCATCATCATCCGGCTCCTCGTTGCAAAGCACAGGCTCAGCGACAAGTGATACACCTGCACCTTTTGCATTTTCTTCCCAAGTACGCATCCACTCTCCGTCTCCCCATCCATAGGATCCGAAAAGACCTACTTTTTTACCTGCAAGTTTTGGCTCACACGCTGCATACATCGGTTCAAAAATAGTATCCTCCAGTTCTTCATCTCCCATAGCAGGGCAGCCGAATGCCAGTCCGTCAAACTCCTCCACTTTGTCAGCAGAGAAATCCTCTGCACTAAAAACAGAAACCTCAGCGCCTGCTTCTTTTGCGCCTTCCGCCACTTTATCTGCCATAGCCTCTGTATTGCCAGTTCCGCTCCAGAAAACAACTGCAACTTTACTCATAATATAAATACCCCTTTCATTCATATTGATGTCGCCCTCAGGCGGCATGTCTGTTTAGTTTAAATTTTATGTTAAGCAAACTTTTCACCAGGTCAGCCCATCAGGCACTGGCACCGGCTACTGTCAGCTGCACAACACTTCTTCCATTTTGCCACAGACTGCGGTAAATATTCCTGCACTTCCGGTACTTATGAAACAGCTTCATAGTTTCACATTCATTACAGTATACTTTCCAACAGCCTGCACACTTATAATTCTGTCCGCTGTTTTTGATAAAACCGATCACATCCCCAAGTGGATAATCTAAAAAAATCCCAATTTCATGAGGAAATTCCTCCTGCCCGGAAAATCGTTCCACAAGGCGGTTCAATGCATACCCTGCATCTGTGGATGTATACCCGTACTTTTCCAGAAAACCTGCAACACCGGATTCGTCCAGCTTTTCCTGCAGCTTTTTCTCACGATATACATATACAAGTGCTCGTCGTCCATGATTACGCAAAACCAGAAGCTTAACTCCCTTTGGATTCATCAGGCAATTCCACTGTTCGACTTGTTCAGCCAATTCCTGGTCATCTTCTGTCACTGCATTAAACAGATTGGCCGCCTTTACAGACGCCAGCGTAGGGGAACAATGTTCAATCAGATATCTTTCCATGTTTTCCGCCAAAATGAATCCTCCTTCTTGTATTCACTTAACGATAGAGTGATTAGCTATTTGTAATATATATAAGTTGTATCTAACCGCTATTTAAAAAAATAAGGTCATCACCTATTGGTAGTTAGCATTTGCTAACCACATAGATAGATTACTTTATCTATGCTTTTTTGTCAATAGATGATGACTCCCTTATTTGTATAATAATTCTCATTATGATGTCAGTGGCTGGTACAGTGAATATTAAGTAACCGCCATATTGACTTACCTGATTTTCACTGTACTAGTTCATCTTCATAATAACCAGATTTTCGCCATACAGACCTTTATTTATTCCGGGAGAAGATTCTTCATACTCCTCATCCCGATCAGCAGTGTGGAGGTATTATGAAGGAGTGCTGAAGTAGTAGGCTGCAGGATACCAGCCACCCCCAGGATGATCAGTCCTGTATTAAAACCTACAATGGTTCTGTAGTTGCATCTGATTCTCTTCATTAGTTCATCACTGATGTTTTTCAGCGCAAGAAGGCTATACAGATCATCAATACCAATGGTAATATCTGCCACTTCTCTTGCTATCTGTGCACCTTCACTGACAGCTATACCTGCGTCAGCCGCCGAAAGTGCAGGCGAATCATTGATGCCATCTCCAAGCATCACTACCTTACGTCCTGCGGCTTTTTCCTTGTCTACGAATCTGGCTTTATCTCCAGGAAGGACTTCTGAATAATATTCATCTACCCCAACCCTTTTGGCAACTGCAGCTGCTGTACGCTCACTATCCCCGGTCATCATCACCACCTTGGTAAATCCGGCGTCTTTCAGCCTGCGGATCACCTCCGGCGCTTCCTCCCGCAGCGGATCCTCAATGCAGATCACTGCAGCCAGTTCACCGTCTATAGCAAGGTAAAGATGGGAATACTCTTCTGGAATCTGTTCAAACTTCTCTTCCATTCCCTGCGGGATCTTGCATTTCTCATCCTCAAATACAAAATGAGAGCTTCCGATCACAGTTTTATGATCGTTTACAAATGTGGAAATGCCATGGGCCACAATATACTCTACCTTGGAATGCATCTCCTCATGGTCAAGACCTTTCTGCTTTGCCGCATTTACTACAGCTTTTGCCATGGAATGAGGAAAATGCTCTTCCATACAGGCAGCCAGACGAAGCATTTCATCTTCACTGTATCTGCCAAAAGAAATCACCTTTGCTACGGTTGGTTTTGCCTTGGTAAGAGTGCCTGTCTTGTCAAATACAATGGTATCTGCTTCAGCTACAGCCTCCAGGAATTTGCCTCCCTTAACTGTGATCTTATACCGGTTAGCCTCACGGATCGCAGACAATACGGAAATAGGCATTGCCAGCTTCAAGGCGCATGAAAAATCAACCATCAGCACTGCAAGTGCCTTTGTAGCATTTCTTGTGAGAAGATATACCAGACCCGTGCCGCCAAGAGTATATGGAACCAGACGGTCTGCCAGATGTTCTGCTTTGCTCTCCAGTCCGGATTTCAGTTTCTCGGTATCTTCGATCATAGCAGCGATCTTTTCATACCGGCTGCTGCCTCCTACTGAGGAAACAGTAAAGACCACTTCTCCTTCTTCTACAACTGTGCCTGCATACACGGTGTTGCCAGATACACGACGTACTGGTACAGACTCACCTGTAAGAGAAGCCTGGTTCACCATAGCCTCACCTTCAAGGACTGTACCGTCAAACGGGATCACATTGCCCATGTGCACAACCACACAGTCACCTGGCTTTATCGCATCTGCATCAGTCAGTACTTCCTGTTCATCTTCTGTGCGCAGCCATACCTTGCCCACATTCAGGGACATGGTACGAGCCAGATCGCCTACTGATTTCTTATGGGTCCACTCCTCCAGCAGTTCACCTACTCCCAAAAGGAACATTACAGAACCGGCAGTTCCAAAATCTCCCCGGATCATAGAAACACTGATAGCAGTTGCATCCAGCACCGGTACCTCGATCTTGCGCTGCCATAAAGTCTTCAGACCTTTCCAGATATATTTTGCAGATACCACACCTGTATAGATGGCTGAAAATGGCATTGGAAGCATAAACTTCCTTGCATAATGAAAGATCACTTTATTAACAAGCTTCTCTTTATACTGTTCATTTAATTCCCTGCCGGAGCTATCCAGCACAGCTGCCGGAACCTTCACATTCTCATAGCGGAAGCACTGCAGCTTGCTAAGAAGCTCCTTCCTGTCGCCTTTGTAACTGATGGTGGCATCACAGGTTTTATCATAAACATTTGCCGTTATCACTCCGTCAATATTTTCCAGATAATACTGCAGGATATCTGCCTGCTGATAAGTCATTCGTTTCTGGAAAATATGGATCCTGATTCTTCCCCGGATCTCATGTTTAATATTAAAACGCATCTTTATTCTGCCTCTTTGAATGTATCCTCTTCTGTTTTATCCTCTTCTGCCTTGGCTTCCTGGTCTGTCTTTACTTCCTCGTCTGCCGTATCCTCAAAAGTCTCCTCAGCAGCAGCACGGTCTTCGTTGATCTGCTTCGCCCCCTCATAAATGTCACCGCAGTTTTCCTGAACTGTAGTAACTGTCTTCATAACGCAATCCTTTGCGCGAAGAACAGCTGCTGTGCAGTTGGTATACAGCTTCTTTGCGTCCTTACTGGACAGTGCTTTGATGCCTGCTGTGCCAAATAAAACTCCTGCTGCAAATAATCCTGATTTTTTCCAGTTCAAATCTGCCATAATAGATTCCTCCTTATATTTTGCAGTCAGATAATCTCTGCTGCTTTTCTTCCTTTATAAAAGTTTGAAAGTCAGTATAGCATTCGTATTTTTGCTTGTCCAGAAACTTTTCCTTAATTGAGAAACATTCTCAATTATTTAATATTCTCACAGCCAAGAGGTAAAATGCATTCCCATATCCTGTAATTACCCTGCCTGCTTTCAGGCTTCGCATTTGCAAGCCTTCATTTCAATACTGGCGATTTCCTGTTCCTTTATATATCCGCATTCTTTCATGCCTGCCTTCATTACTTCCCGCCACATTCCGGGAGAAAGCCTGCATATTGTATCGTCACTTAATTTCACATAACAGGATTTTTCTTCACAACAGGTACTGCAGTCTGCGATCTTATACATGTTTTTCCGGCTGATGGCTCCAATATTCTCAAGCACATTCACCATACGGTAAATCGTTGCAGGACCAATATTCTTATCTTTTTTCTGAACTTTAAAATAAATCTCTTTACAGCAGGAGCACTCCTCTTCCAGAATAATATCCAGGATCGTCCTTCGTTGTCTGGTGATCCTGCATCCTTGCTCACGAAGTTTCTGGATCACCATGGTTTTCTGCATTTTCGTCCGCTCATATGACTGAGACTCCCTTACCGCTTCTTCCTTTCGTTCTCCCACCAAAACTCACCTCCTGTTGCTCTGGGCTGATGCAGTAACAGCCTGCACCCTGTTGGATGCAGGCTGTAAAAGTGCCTGTCTTTATCAGGCTTTTACACTTACTTTTAATGTATTGCTCTCTTTGTATGGTCTGAATAACAGATAAATAAAGCATGCAACCAGTATGAAAGCAACCACTGTGCCAATACCGAAAGTTCCGGTAGTGATCAGTGTACCGATCTGATAGATGCAAAGTGAAACTATATAAGCAAGACCGCACTGATATCCAATTGCAAACCAGAACCATTTTTTGTTGTTCATCTCTCTCTTGATAGCGCCCATTGCTGCGAAGCAAGGTGCACAAAGAAGGTTGAATACCAGGAATCCATATGCTGCGATAGGTGTCATAACCTGTGCCAGGTTACCCCAGATCTCAGCGCCGTCTTCTGCAACTTCAGCAAAGCCGAACAGCATACCAAAGGTGGCTACTACGTTCTCTTTTGCGATCAGACCAGTTACAGCAGCAACAGCCATCTTCCAGCCTTCACCGGCTTTTGTCCATCCCAAAGGTCCAAAGATCCAGGCAATTGCAGAACCAATCTTTGCAAGGATACTGTTGTTCAATTCCTCTACCATTCCAAAGGAACCGCCTTCCCATCCAAAGCCCATTAAGAACCACAGAACGATGGTGGAAAGAAGGATAATAGTACCGGCCTTTTTGATAAAGGACCAGCCTCTCTCCCACATGCTTCTTAAAATATTTCCGGCAGTTGGCCAATGGTATGCCGGAAGCTCCATAACGAATGGTGCGGGATCACCTGCAAACATTTTTGTTTTCTTTAAGATAATACCAGAGCAGATGATTGCTGCAATGCCTACAAAGTAGGAACTTGTAGCCACCCATCCACTGTTGCCGAAGAATGCGCCTGCGATCATGGCGATGATCGGAAGCTTTGCTCCACAAGGAACGAAGGTAGTTGTCATGATAGTCATCTTACGGTCTCTGTCATTCTCGATGGTACGGGAAGCCATAACACCGGGAACACCACATCCGGATGCGATCAGCATAGGAATGAAGGATTTACCGGAAAGACCGAATTTACGGAAGATTCTGTCCATAATAAATGCAACACGGGCCATGTAACCGCAGGACTCAAGGAATGCAAGGAAGAAGAACAGAACCAGCATCTGCGGAACGAAATCAAGTACAGCGCCAACACCGGCAACAATACCATCCAGGATCAGTCCCTGCAGCCATGCAGCACAGTGAACAGCTTCCAGCGCAGATTCAATCGCCGGCGGGATGATCTCGCCAAAGAGAACGTCATTTGTCCAGTCCGTTACAATTGTTCCAACCGTAGTTACAGATACATAATATACAATATACATTACAACTGCAAAGATCGGGAGCGCAAGCCAGCGGTTTGTCACGATGCGGTCAATCTTGTCAGATGTTGTAAGTTTCTTTCCTTTTGCGGATTTTGAATAGCACTGTCCGATAATGGAAGAAATGTATACATAACGTTCATTGGTGATAATACTCTCTGTATCATCATCAAATTTATCTTCAAGAGCCTTAACCTCAATAGATACATCCGGCACGCTTTTCATCTGTTCTGTGATCTTGCTGTCTTTCTCCAGCAGCTTGATAGCAAAGAAACGCTTCTGCTCCTCAGCAACAATACCTGTAAGCTTTGTCTCAACAGTCTTGATCACATCCTCAACTTCCTGTGCAAACTCATGAACAGGTGTTACGCTGCTTTTCTTCTGTGCTGCTGCAATGGCTTTCTCAGCTGCTTTGCTGATGCCGGTTCCTTTTAAAGCAGAAATCTCAACTACCTCACAGCCAAGCTTTTTGCTTAATTTATCAATATAGATTTTATTTCCTGTCTTCTGAACCAGATCCATCATGTTGACAGCCATAACCACCGGGATGCCAAGCTCCATGATCTGAGTGGACAGATACAGGTTTCTTTCCAGGTTTGTACCATCAACGATATTGATGATCGCATCTGGTCTTTCATTGATCAGGTAATTTCTGGCTACTACTTCCTCCAGTGTATATGGAGAAAGGGAATAAATACCAGGAAGGTCCATAATGATCACATCTTTGTGTCCTTTTAACCGACCTTCTTTTTTCTCAACGGTTACGCCAGGCCAGTTACCAACAAACTGGTTGGATCCTGTCAGCGCATTGAACAATGTTGTTTTGCCGCAGTTCGGGTTGCCTGCAAGTGCAATCTTAATCGACATTTTCATGCCTCCTCTTTCTTTCCTGATTTAATTTTGTTTCAAGTTTCTTCCATTTGTTAGAATAGGCGGTTGTTAATTAGTATTTGCTAACGATAGTGTAAAAAAAATTACTCCACTTCGATCATCTCAGCATCCGCTTTTCTTAAGGATAACTCATAATCTCTGACTGTTACTTCCACCGGATCTCCAAGGGGTGCAACTTTTCTCACATAAATCCCTACGCCCTTTGTGATTCCCATGTCCATAATACGCCTTTTTACAGGCCCTTCGCCGTGGAGCCTTTTAACAGTAACTGTCTGGCCGACGGCAACTTGACGTAATGTTTTCATAACAAACTCCTTTTCATGAAAATATGTAACTTTTTATTAATTCACAATCCCCGGCAGACTCTCATGTCTGCCGGAGGCTGAAAATCTCCAATGATACATGATGCTGTTTACACCATAATCTTATTGGCCATATCTTTCCCAATCGCTACACGTGAATCTTTTACATTTACAATCAGATTTCCGTCATTCTCAGAAACAACGGTCACTGTACCTCCTACAACAAAGCCAAGGTTCTCCAGGAATTTGCGTATCTCTTCTTTTCCACCGACTTTCCGGATCACATTCGGCTCCCCTTCATTAACCATAGACAAAGGCATCATTACACTCTCCCTTCACGTTGTCATAGCTATATCTATTAAATATTGTTTCTCACTTACGTTGATTAGTATATTCTAATATCTTTTAGTAGTCAACTACTTTTTTTATTTTTTTCTCACAATGATTAGCAACATTTATCTCAATCAAAAAAGAGCTGCCGCAAACGAATGCAACAGCCCTTAGTAAATCATTTTGCTATTTTAAAAAGCTTATTTAATCCTTGCAACACCGCTCTTGATGGCAGCTTCTGCAGTTGCCTTTGCAACCGCATCCTTTACCCTTGGGTCAAAAGCAGCCGGAAGGATGTAATCCGGATTCAATTCTTCATCACTTACCAGCCCTGCAATAGCATAGGCTGCAGCGATCTTCATCTCATCATTGATATCAGATGCACGTACATCCAATGCTCCACGGAAAATACCAGGGAAGCAAAGTACGTTATTTACCTGATTAGGATAGTCGGATCTTCCTGTGGAAACCACAGCTGCACCTGCTGCCTTCGCTTCATCCGGGAAGATCTCCGGTGTAGGGTTCGCACGTATGCAAAAATAATCGGATCCTTTGCCATGGTACGTACCATATCCTGAGTCAGTGTTTCCCGGAGCAGATACACCGATAAATACATCTGCGCCTTTGATCACCTCTGCAAGAGTACCTTTTTCATGAGCTTTATTTGTGATCTTAGCCATTTCTTCCTTGATTGGATTCAGACCCTCTCTGCCCTCATAGATAGCGCCTTTACGATCAGTCATGATCACATTCTTAAGACCCATGGAGATCAAAAGCCTGATAATCGCAATGCCTGCTGCACCGGCACCTGATGTAACGATCTTAATATCTTCCATCTTTTTGCCAACTACTTTCAGCGCATTGATCACACCAGCCAAAGTGATCACTGCCGTTCCATGCTGGTCATCATGGAAAATCGGAATATCGCAGCACTCTTTCAGCTTCTTCTCGATCTCAAAGCATCTTGGTGCAGAAATATCCTCAAGGTTTACACCGCCAAAGCTGCCTGCCAGAAGGCGTACAGTCTCAACAATATCATCCACATTCTTGCTGCGTACACATAATGGAATGGCATCTACATCGCCAAAAGCCTTAAACAGAACACATTTACCTTCCATAACCGGCATACCAGCCTCTGGTCCGATATCTCCAAGGCCTAAAACTGCGGTACCATCTGTTACAACAGCAACCGTATTCCAGCGTCTGGTCAGCTCATAGCTTTTATTAATATCCTTCTGGATCTCCAGACAAGGCTGTGCTACCCCTGGTGTATAGGCAAGACTTAATGCATCCTTTGGAGTCTACTGCTGCGCGGCATTTGATCTCCAGCTTTCCTTTCAGGTCATAGTGCATCTTCAACGATTCTTTCGCATAATCCATTTCATTCATCCCTCTCTTTTATTTAATCAAACGACAGTAAATGATCCACCGGCTATCCCCACTTATGCCGGTGTTTTAAAGATCAGTCCAGTTCTTTGCCAGTAAGCATCTTATAGCTCTGCAGATATTTCTGGAGAGCCTGAATCCACGATCTCCTGGGGCAAAGTCCAGTTGTTGTCCGGATTTGCCTTCAGCCAGTCACGGGCAAACTGCTTGTCAAAGGACGGCTGTCCATGTCCCGGTTCATATACATCTGCAGGCCAGAAACGGGAACTGTCAGGTGTAAGCATTTCATCGCCAATAGTAAT
>NZ_JAYFUY010000090.1:0-8150 GCF_059933065.1 Blautia sp. HA3515
TTTGAAAGCAGGGGAATCTGTAAATGTATGGGTTCAGCCAAGAGAGGGTATACCGGCTGGTGTTTATAAGGACACGATCACCTATACTACCGAGGAAGGGGCACAGGCTTCCTTTGAAGCAGATTTTACAGTGAATGAAGCAGCTCAGGTAACAGATGGAAATGGTGAGGATACAAATGCACCACAGGATCAGCAGAAAACAGATCCGGCACCTTCTGTGACACCAGATGTGGCTGCAGGAACAGCCCTTACATTTGATCCTGTTACAGCTGGATATACAGAGCTTCCAGCAGGAAAGACTGTAAGCTTCAGCAATCAGGCCGGCACAGCAGATGCACAGCTTACAGCAGTGCTTGACGCAGGTGCACAGGCAGCTTTTACAACAGCATTTTCCGCAGACACCTTAGCAGCAGGCGCAGCAGAACCTTCAGTATTGACAGTTCAGCCGGTAGCTGGTCTTGCAGCAGGTACTTATTCCGGTAATGTGACTGTACAGGTTAATGGAATGGATTTTGCCACCTATCCTGTATCTCTTACAGTGAATGCACCGGCAGCAGCCAGTCTGACAGTAGATCCGGCAAGCGGAAGTACTCTTGCATTTGATTCTGTAAAAGAAGGATATGCAGCAGCACCAGATGCAAAGTCTGTTACAGTCAGCAATTCAGGAAATGCAGCAGCGAATCTGACAGCTGTTCTTGATGAGGCAGGACAGAATGCATTTACTGCAGCTCTTTCACAGGCTTCTATAGCAGGTGGTGAGTCTGCCATTCTGGCAGTTCAGCCGAAGATGGGACTGAAAGCCGGTACTTATACAGGACAGGTATCTGTATTGAATGACGGAAATGTTGTATTCACATATACACTTTCTCTGACTGTGGCACAGGCAGATGTATTTGGATTATCTGTAAACCCAAGTATAGTTGATTTTGGCACTGTAGAAGCTGGTTATACAGAAGCACCACAGGCCGGTACAGTTACTGTAAAGAATGAAGGTAATACAACCATCAATCTGAAACAGCCAACAGGCGGTGATTTTGAGGTGGGTGCTCTTTCAGCAGTGACACTTGCACCAGGTGAGAGTGCAACTTTTACTGTAAGACCTAAGACAGGTCTTGCAGAAGGACTGTTTGATCAGGATATTGTAGTAGCAAGCGATAATTCCCAGACAAGTGTAAAGGCAATCCTTACAGTTGCAAAGGCAGAGGTTAAACTGACAGGGATCACCAAACCTTCTCAAATTACAGGGCTTGCCAATGGTACGAAGAAATCTGCAAAGGCGTTGAAGCTTCCTGAGACTGTTGTCATCAGTACTACAAATGGAAAGATGAAAGCATCCGTTAAATGGGATGTAAATGGCAGCTCTTATGATCCGGACAGCACAGATGCACAGACGTTTACTGTAAAGGGAACGGTAACATTGCCTAGTGGTGTGACCAATCCTGATAAGATCAGCACTATTGTTTCTGCAAAAGTAAGTGTGAATGGACGCTCTGCAGTTCTTGCAGACCCATCCGGAAATACTATTGCAGGGATTGACCCTAACGCAGCTTATACTACAGCGACCAAGATCACCGTTACAGCAAATGGTGCAGGTATGAATAATACCGATCCTGGAACCGGAGATACCAGATATATTCCGGCAAGCTGGAAGGTTCTTGAAGAAAGAAAGTGGGAGCAGGCTCCTTATTCAGCTACATTCAGAATGGCTAAGGCAGGCAGTTATACTATGACAGTTGTATTCAATCAGCAGAAATATGATGGAAGTAACTGGGTAAATACAGGTGCGCAGGATGCTAAGCAGGTCAACTTCAATGTTTCACAGGCAGATGGCCAGGATCTTACCCCGGCAGCGAACCGTACAGATGCTAACCAGAAAAATGCAGTACGTACCGGTGATAACACACCGATCATGACATTTGTAATCATTCTGGTGGTTGCAGTGATCTGTATCATTGGTGTAGTTGTTTACAGAAAAAAGAAAAAATGATTTCATAATATAATAATATTGTCAGCAGGCTTTTTAGGGAAGCTTATTATTCCCTAAAAAGCCTGCTGTTTTATGAAACAAAGCCTACTGTTAGCACTCAACTTACATGAGTGCTAAATTTTTCTTGACTTTTGAAAAGAAGAGTATTAGTATATATTGCATAAGAGTAAAAATCAAAGGAGAGTGATCTACATGGCTGAAAAGCATGGTAGTTTATCAATTAACAGTGACAATATTTTTCCAATTATAAAGAAATGGTTATATTCTGATCATGATATTTTTGTCAGGGAACTGGTTTCCAATGGCTGTGATGCAGTGACGAAGCTGAAGAAACTGGATGTAATGGGCGAGATACATTGCCGGATGATTACAAGCCGGAGATCCATATTATTGTAGATCCGGAAAAAAAGACCCTGAAGTTTATTGATAATGGTCTTGGTATGACTTCAGATGAAGTAGAAGAGTATATTACACAGATTGCTTTTTCAGGAGCTACCCAGTTCCTGGAGCAGTATAAGGATAAGACTACGATGATGATCAGATCATCGGTCATTTTGGACTGGGATTTTATTCTGCATTTATGGTTGCAGATGAGGTCCATATTGATACTCTTTCTTATAAAGAGGGCGCTACGGCTGTACATTGGACATGTGATGGCGGTACAGAGTATGATATGCAGGATGGGGATAAGACAACAGTTGGTACAGAGATCACACTGTTTCTGAATGAAGAGAGCGTAGAATTTGCCAATGAATATCGTATGCGTGAAGTACTTCAGAAATATTGTTCCTTCATGCCGGTAAATATTTATCTTGCCAAGGAAAATCAGGAGCAGGAGTACGAAACCATTGATGAGTCAGAACTTCGTGAGGATGATGTAGTTGTTGAGCATATTCATGAAGATGCTAAGACTGAAGAGAAAGAAAATGATAAAGGAGAGAAAGAGGTTGTCGAAGTTTCTCCTGCAAAAGATAAGGTAAAGATTAACAAACGTCCAGTATCCTTAAGCAATCCCCACCCACTGTGGATGAAGCATCCAAATGAATGCACAGAGGAAGAATACAAAGAGTTTTACAGGACTGTATTTATGGACTACAAGGAGCCATTGTTCTGGATCCACCTGAATATGGATTATCCCTTTAACTTAAAAGGTATCCTGTATTTCCCGAAGATCAATACAGAGTATGATTCTATCGAAGGAACCATCAAGCTTTATAATAATCAGGTATTTATTGCGGATAATATTAAAGAAGTGATTCCGGAGTTCCTGCTTTTGCTGAAAGGTGTGATCGATTGTCCGGATCTGCCTCTGAATGTATCCAGATCAGCACTTCAGAATGATGGATTTGTACAGAAAATTTCTGAATATATTACCAAAAAGGTTGCAGACAAATTGACTGGTATGTGTAAGACCGACAGAGAATCCTATGAGAAATACTGGGATGATATCAGTCCATTTATTAAATTTGGCTGCATTAAGGATAACAAATTTGCAGATAAAATGCATGATTACATTCTGTTCAAGAATATTGACGGAAAATATCTTACATTGAAGGACTGCATTGAAGAAAATAAAAAAGATCAGAATGTAGAAGAGAAGGCTGAAGACACAAAAGAAGCAGAAGAGAAGAAAGAAGAAGCTTCTGATGATAAGAAAGAGCCGGAAAAGACAACCATCTTTTATGTGACAGATGAGATCCAGCAGAGCCAGTATATCAATATGTTCCGTGAAGCAGGCAAAGATGCTGTGATCATGAAACATAATATTGATGCTCCGTTTATCACTCATTCTGGAGCAGAAAGATGAGCATGTACAGTTTAAGAGAATTGATGCAGACCTTTCTGAAGAGATGAAAGAAGAGGCTGTCATTGACGAAGATACAGTAAAGAAGCTGACAGATACCTTCCGTACAAGCCTTAAGAAGGATAAATTGGAAGTAAAGGTTGAAAAGCTGAAAAATGCAGGTGTTGCAGCAATGGTTACTTCTGTCTGAGGAAAGCCGCCGTATGCAGGATATGATGAAGATGTATAACATGTATGGCATGGATCCGTCTATGTTTGGCGGTCAGGAAACCCTGATCCTGAATGCAAACCATCCGCTGGTACAGTATGTGGCAGAGCATACAGATGGAGAGAATACATCCATGATCTGTGAACAGCTGTATGATCTGGCAATGATGAGCCATAAACAGCTTTCACCGGAAGAGATGACAAAATTTGTCAAAAGAAGCAATGATATTCTGCTGAAACTGGCTGAAGCATAATAAAGCAGGAAGAAGATCGCTGCCTGGTACACGAGATATAATATATCTGTACCAGAGTCAGCGATTTTTTTATCTCAGTTGAGAATACTCCCACCTCTTTTTGGTGGTGAGTAACAACAAACTCGACTTGAAAAAAACATAAAAAATATATATATTTTTCTGGAGCTAACGTGTATAATATTAATGGGTTATTGTTGTAATTCAGATGATTCTTTCAGATAGAATCCAGAAAAGGTAAGAAAAGCCGTATTGTATCACTGTGTGAACCAAGGTAAGCAGTAAAGGAAACATTGTTTTACAGGAGGAGAGATATGAGAAAGGTTTACGGCTTGATCAGAACACTTGGAGCAACTTCAAAGTATAAAGGCTATTATTTTGTTGCAGAAGCAGTGAAATTATCAATGGGATTCGCAGAAAAGCCTATACGGATCACGAAAGATGTATATCCCTGTCTGGCACGGAAATTTAAGTCCACACCTGTAAATGTGGAGCATGATATACGTACCGTTATTAATATATGCTGGGAGAATAATCGTGAAAAGATACAGGAAATTGCAGGCTATACTTTAGAGTATAAACCTACAAACAGCGAGTTTGTTGATATGTTGGCATATTATCTGAAAGAGCAGATCTGAGAAATACATGTGACATGCAGAGGATGGAGGAGCTGAAACAGGAGACCGGAATGTCGAATTGATTTCGGAGATTACATCTCTTCAAATATGATCTGATGCTGGGAAAAAAGTCCAGTACCATACCGTCCCATAACTGTTCCAGACGTTTGTCCGGAATAAATGTATTGAAAGCTGTCCCTGTTGTACATAATAGGATTTTGTTTTTGAACTGAAGATTCAGATAAAGTCCACTGATGGCGGAAGGGGCAGCAGAAAGGCTGGCCTCAGCCGCAAGAGCCTGTGTCTGAGCTTTGGACAACTGAAGAACGATCTTGAAAGAAAGAGGTGTGCGTTTGCCGCGAATCACGGACCAGCAGAAAGGTCTTGTTTCTTTCCAAAGGGAGTAGGTGCGCCCACTTTTTTGAAGGATCTGAAGCTGGTCGCTGTCCAGAAAATCTGTATGCAGCTTCCCATCAATAGAAAATGTATTATAAGTTGTGATCTCAGCCTGGTTTAACCAGAATGAATCAAATACTTCTTTTATAAATAGTTTGTTCGTAAAATCTCGAAGATCTGTTATTTTTAAAGCAATCATTGAAAATCCCCTGTTTCATAATATATAAGATACCTATTCCCACATCATTATAAACGAAAATAAAAAAAAAGGATAGAGTTTTCTAAAAAGACTTTTCAAATACAATATGATATGCTAATATAGATGTGGTATTCAATACTACATATTATGGAAAAGAGGACGATATAATTGAGCTATAAGATTGTGATAGATAGTTGCGGAGAACTTTTAGATGAATGGAAGCAGGATACCAGATTTGAATCTGTCCCTCTTACTTTGACTGTTGGAAATGAGAATATCATAGATGATAGTACTTTTGACCAGGCGGATTTTTTGAAAAAGGTGGCAGATTGTCCGGAATGTCCAAAGTCAGCCTGCCCATCACCTGAGCGATACAGGAAGGCTTTCGACTGTGATGCTGATCGTGTGTATTGTGTTACTTTATCAGCTGAGCTGAGCGGATCCTATAACAGTGCTATGCTGGGAAGAAGTCTGGTGGAAGAAAAACATCCAGGCAAGAAGATTCATATATTTAATTCTTGTTCTGCATCGGTTGGAGAAACCCTGATCGCATTAAAGATCCAGGAATGTGAAGAAAGGGGATGGACTATAAGCAAACGATCGATACGGTAGAACATTATATTTCACAGCAGAATACTTTTTTTGTACTTGAGAATCTTGAAACTCTTCGTAAGAACGGGCGTCTTAGCAGGGTGAAGGCATTGGTCGCATCAGCACTGAAGATCAAACCTGTGATGGGTGCTACTCAGGAAGGTACTATATGTCAGCTTGACCAGGCAAGAGGTATGAATAAGGCTCTTGTGAAGATGGTAGAACATATTCAGGAAGCAACCACAGACAGTGTAAATCGAACATTGGCTATTTCTCATTGCAACTGTGCACAGCGTGCCCAGATGCTGAAGGAGGCTCTTGAGGAAAAAATGAACCTTAAGAAGATCCTGGTTTTGGATACTGCGGGAGTCAGCAGCATGTATGCCAATGATGGCGGGATTATTGTTGTTGTATAAGGTTTGAGGCTTTTCTTTTCTTTAAGAGTGTGCTATAATATGCAGAAATAATATTTTTGCAGTGAGCATATAAAGGAGATAGATTATGAGCCAGAAAAAAGTGGATGCTTACAAAGCTGAAAAAGCGAACCGTGAAAAAATCATGAAAAAAGAAAAAAGGGTTCTTCGTCTTGAGAAGCTGATTGCCCTTGCGTTTTGTATAGTTGCAGTTGCATGGATCGGATTTTCTGTATACAGCAAGGTAAATGAAGGCAAAGAAGAAGTAGTGGTAAATACTGAGATGGATACTTCCGCTCTGGATGATTACCTTTCCGGGATCGCTACTGATGCTGCTGATGCAGAATGATGATGATCTGTTGATCGGATAGCAGCAATACCAGCAGGCAGCAGATCTGTGATACATACTGTAATGCGAATCATGATTGAACTGTGAAGGTGCTGAATAGCTACGAACTTATAAAGGATAGTGGATATGACAGAGATTTCTGCCGATTCCACTATCCTTTTTGGATTTTGTGCAATATATTTTGGTTATCCCGGACAACAAAAAGTCTCCGGAAATCCGGAGACTTTTGCTGCTATCAGAAAATATTAAAATTCTCTTTCTGCTGTTGGTCAGTACTCAATAGTATACAGGGTACAAAATTAATTATAATTTTGTAACGTTAGCAGCCTGCATTCCACGAGCTCCCTCGGTAAGATCATAAGTTACAGCCTGACCCTCTTCAAGAGATTTGAAGCCTTCACCGTTGATTGCGGAAAAATGTACAAATACATCAGCACCGTCTTCACCTGTGATGAATCCGTAACCTTTTTCAGCGTTGAACCATTTTACAGTTCCCTTGTTCATCTTGTTACCTCCATAAAAATAAAAAGTTAAAAGCAGTTCTGGCGAAAAAAATCACCAGATTTTACAGACTATATCATGTAATCATATAATCTCTAAAAACTAGTGATGAGTTTTACATCGATAATCCCTGAACATGGTTTGATTATATATCCGGTTTTTCTAAAAATGTCAAGGATTAATAAGAAAAAGGGCTTTATTAAATGGTATTTTTCGTGTATTATGTAGCTTAGAAGTATTTTGGAATAACTCTGTGAATGGAATGAAAAACAGGCAACTCAGAAGGGAGAGATCTGAATGGGTGTTTTGATCCGTGGCGGTCGTGTGATCGACGCAGCGACAAATACCGATAAAGTGATGGATTTATACCTGGATGACGGTGTGATCCAGGAGATAGGAGAGAACCTGCAAAAAGCTGATGCAGGGGATCGGATCATTGATGCGGATGGGCTGGTGGTAATGCCGGGTATAGTTGATCTTCATGTACATTTCCGGGATCTGGGTCAGGAGTATAAAGAAACGATTGAGACAGGATCCAGGGCTGCAGCCAGAGGCGGAGTGACTACTGTGGTGGCAATGCCCAATACCACACCGGTGATCCATGAGCCGGATCGGGTAAGGTATGTACAGAATAAAGCTGCACAGCTTTCACAGATCCATGTGCTGCAGGCTGGAGCCATGACCAGAGGAGAACAGGGCAAAGAGCTTTCTGATATTAAAGGAATGGCAGATGCAGGAGTACCGGCTCTTTCCGAAGATGGCAAATCTGTAATGGATTCAAAGCTTTGCAAAGAAGCCATGACAATAGCAGCAAGATGTGACCTGCCGGTTTTGG